>JAJDEQ010000012.1 GCA_029259695.1 Planctomycetota bacterium | reverse complement strand
TCACCAGGGCGATCGCGTGGCCGGTCTCGGTCAGGCGTCGATCGAGTGCCGCGGCCTGCGCCAGGGTGCGCGGGAAGCGGTCGAGCACGAAGCGGTCGATGCCGTCGGCATCGCCGGTGCCCTGCAGCCGTTCGAAGAGCACACCGAAGACGACCTCGTCGGGCACCAGCTTGCCGGCGTCCATGAAGCCCTTGGCCTGCTTGCCGGCCTCGGTACCGCCGGCCACCGCGGCCCGCAGCAGATCGCCGGTGGACAGGTGCACCAGCTCGAGTCGCTTGGCGACCCTGGCCGCCTGCGTCCCCTTGCCGGCGCCCGGAGCGCCCATGAAGACAGCGCGCAAACCCGTCACCGCGCCTTCCTTCCCTTGCGTGCCCAGCCACCGCCACCGGACTCACCGAGCCCCTCGTAGCGGCGCATGAGCAGCATGGCGTTGATCTTGTCGACCAGGTCGAGGATCACGCCCACCACGATCAGCACGCTCGTGCCGCCCAGGAACATCGCCATCATGGGGTGCATGTTGGGGACGTTCTTGGTGAGCAACTGCGGCAGCACGGCGATGATGCAGAGGAACGTGGCACCGGCCAACGTGACCTTGAACATCACCGACTCGAGGAACTCGGCCGTGCGCGCCCCAGGGCGCAAGCCCGGCACGAAGCCACCGTATTCCTTCAGGTTGTTGGCGATCTCCTTGGGCTGGAACATCAGCGACGTCCAGAAGAAGGAGAACATGAACACCAACGCGGCGTAGAAGAGGATGTACCAGAAGCCGCCCCAGCGGAAGACGTCCTGGAAGTACTGCTCGTTCCCGATCAGGCCGCCCAGGATCTTGTCGAGCAGCGTCGGCACCACGAACAGGAACGAGGCGAAGATGATCGGCATCACGCCGGCCTGGTTGACCTTCAGCGGCAGGTAGTGCTTCTGCCCGCCGTAGACCAGCCGGCCCCGCATGCGGCGACCCTGCTGGATCGGGATGCGGCGCTGACCCTTGGTCACGTAGACGATGCCGAACACGATCAGCACGTAGAGCACGAGCAGCGTCGCCACCGACTGGATCCACTCGGTGCGCTCGACGTTGTTGCCGAGCTGCTCGAGCATCGCGGGCATCTGCGCCACGATGCCGGCCATGATGATCAGCGACACGCCGTTGCCCACGCCGTACTCGGTGATCTGCTCGCCGATCCACATGATGATCAGCGTGCCGGTCGTGAGCGTGAGGATGATGAACGGCTTGTACCAGAAGCTCTCCCAGACCTCGGGCACGATGACCCCGTTGCTCGCGTTCTGGGCGAACAGGCCCAACATGAACATCGCCTGGATGATGCAGATCGGCACGGTCGCGTAGCGCGTGTAGCGGTTGATCACGCGCTGGCCGGCCTGCCCCTCCTTGGAGAGCGCTTCGAGCTGCGGGATCACCTTCACCAGCAGCGAGAAGATGATCGAGGCCGAGATGTAGGGCATGACGCCCAGCGTGAACAGGCTCAGCGAACCGATCGCACCACCGGAGAGCGCGTTCATGATGCCGAACGCGAATCCGTAGTCCTGGCTCAGGTTGTTGATCTGCGCGTAGTCGACGCCCGGGATGAAGACGTGGAAGCCGATGCGGTAGCAGAGCAACAGGCCGAGCGTCGCCAGGATCTTCCGGCGAATCTCGGGAACACGAAAGAGGTTGAGGAAGCCGGAGCCCATCAGTCGCTCTCGGCCTTCCGGCTGGCCCGCTTGCTCGCCGCGGCTTGGCCCTTGCCCTCGACCGCCTCGACGGTGCCGCCGGCGGCCTCGATCTTGGCCCGCGCCGACTCGGAGATCCGATCGGCCTTGACCTGCAGCGCGACACCGAGCTCACCCTTGCCCAGGATCTTGAGGCTGCTGGCCCGCTTCTTGACCAGGTTCTTGGCCTTCACGGCATCGAGGTCCACGGCACCCCCGTTGGGGAACGCGTCGGCGAGATCATCCACGTTCACGATGGCGTGAGTGACCTTGAACAAGGCGTTGGTGAAACCACGCTTGGGGAGCCGACGCACGAGTGGCATCTGACCGCCCTCGAACCCGAGCCCGCCGCCGGAGCCGGCACGCTGACCGGCGCCCTTGTTGCCGCGGCCCGCGGTGCAGCCTCGGCCGCTTCCGGTTCCGCGACCCACGCGGCGCTTGCGCCGGTGCTTCCCGGCCGACTTGGCGTCGTGGAGTCTCATGAGATGCTCACTCCCCGGAGTCGCTCGGCCTCGCGCCGCCCACGGACGCTCATCAGGCCCGAAAGGGTCGCCTTGACCAGGTTGATCGGATTGTTGCTGCCCATGCTCTTGGTCAGGATGTCGCGCACGCCGGCGAGCTCCAGCACCGAACGCACGGTGGCGCCGGCGATGATGCCCGTACCCGGCGCGGCCGGCACGAGCCGCACCACTGCCGCGCCGTAGCGCCCGTTGATCTCGTGCTCGAGCGTCCCGTGCTTCAAGTGCAACTGGACGAGATTCTTGTGTGCGTCCTTGACCGCCTTCTCGACGGCGGACGGCACTTCCTTCGCCTTGCCGAACCCGATGCCGACGCTGCCGTGGTGGTCCCCCACCACGACCAGAGCCGAGAACGAGAAGCGACGGCCACCCTGCACCACCTTGGCACAACGGTTGACCTTGACGACCGACTCCTCGTAGAGGCCGGGCGCGTGTACGGCGAGTTCCTTGCCAGCATCAGCCATCGTGTTTCCTCAGAATTCCAGCCCGGCTTCGCGGGCGCCGTCGGCCAAGGCCTTCACCCGGCCGTGATAGCGATACCAACCACGGTCGAACACGACCTGCTTGACGCCCCGCTCGAGCAGCCGCTTGGCGAGTGATTCGCCCACGGCCTTGGCGACGTCGACCTGGTTGCCCGAGAGCGAACCGCGCAGCTCGCGGTCCACCGAAGAACTGGCAGCCAGGGTCACGCCGGAGCGGTCGTCGATGACCTGGGCATAGATCTGCTTGTTTGAGCGGTTCACCGAGAGGCGAGGACGCTCGGCGGTGCCGCGAACCTTCTTGCGCACGCGGCGCGTGGTGCGGAGGCGGCGTGCCTTGACGAGTCGAACTTGACGTTCCATGAGTCTCTTTACGCTCCCAACGCCTTGCCGACCTTGCGACGCACGTGCTCGCCGACGTAGCGGATGCCCTTGCCCTTGTAGGGCTCGGGGGGCCGAACGCCGCGGATGTCTGCGGCGAACTGGCCGACCAACTGCTTGTCTGCGCCCTTGATCACGATCGAAGTGGGCTGCGGCGCCTCACAGGACAGGCCCTTGGGCACGGGCATCTCCACCGGCGCGTTGAAGCCGATGTTCAGCACGAGCTTGGGGCCCTGCACCTTCGCGTTGTAGCCCACACCCTGGATCTCGAGCGCCTTCTCGTAGCCCTGCTCCAGGCCCTGAACCATGTTGGCCGCCAACGAGCGGTACAGGCCGTGCATGGCGCGCTCGCGCTTGCCGTCGGCCGTGCGCGTGAACGTGGCGGTCCGCCCACCCTCGTCGATCTCGACCTGGATACACGGGTCGATCGCCTGGGTCAGCGCGCCCTTCGATGTCTCCACCTTGAGCACACCATTGCTCAGCGACAGCTTGGTGCCGCTTGCGAAGACCACGGGTTGTTTGCCGATACGCGACATGGAAATTCCCTAGAGGGCGTGCCTGCCTACCAGATGGTGGCCAGCTTCTCGCCGCCCACACGCCGCTCGCGACACTCCCGATCAGAGAGCACGCCCGCGGCCGTCGAATAGATACCGATGCCAACGCCGTTGAGCACACGCTCGACCTCGTCAGCCTTGAAGTAGAGCCGCCGTCCGGGCTTGCTCTCTCGCTTGATCCTGCGGATCACCTGCTCCTCGTCCGGCCCGTACTTGAGCCGCACGACGAGCTTGCCCTGGACGTCGCCAGGCACGACCTCGTAGTCGTTGATGAAGCCTTCGCGCTTGAGCACGTCGGCGACACGGGCCTTCATCTTCGAGGTCGGCATGCTCACCTCCTCGAAACGGACGCTCAGTCCGTTGCGAATCCGCGTGAGCATGTCGGCGATGGGGTCGGTCATGGTCATGTCAGCAGCTCTCCTCGGTACCCGGGCTCACCCGGAGTCACCACGAGGCCTTCTTGACGCCTGGGATCTCGCCACGATTCGCCAGCATGCGGAAGCAGATCCGGCAGATGCCGAACTTCCGCATGAAGGCGTGACTGCGCCCGCACAGGCTGCAGCGACTCTTGGCCCGGTTCCTGAACTTCGGGACCATGTGCGTCTTGGCGATCCAGCTCGTCTTGCCCAATGTCTCGTTCTCGTCTCGTGTGCGTCGGTCGCGGAGGGTCGTTCGTTCGCTGCGTCAGCGAGTCGTCTCAGTCGCCGGGGTCATCAAGCGACTGGAACGGCAGACCCAGCCGAGTCAAGAGGTCGAGCGCCGCGTCGTCGGTGCCGGCGCTGGTGACCATCGTGATGTTCATGCCCTGGGAGTTCTTGATCTTGTCCAGGTCGATCTCGGGGAACACGGTCTGATCCGTCAGCCCCATCGAGTAGTTGCCCCGGCCGTCGCAACGACGCTTCAGACCGCGGAAGTCCTTGATACGCGGAATGACCACCGAGACCAGACGATCCAGGAACTCCCACATGCGGTTGCCGCGCAGCGTGACCATGCAGCCGATCGGCATGCCCTCACGCAGCTTGAAGTTCGACACCGACTTGCGCGCCTGCTTCAGCGCGGCCCGCTGGCCGGTGAGCCGGGTCAGGTCGACGGCGGCGGCGTCCACCAGCGCCTTGTTGTCGCGCGCCAGGCCCACGCCCATGCTGACCACGATCTTCTTCAACGCCGGAACGGCGTGGACGTTCGTGATCGACCGGTCCTTCATCAGGGCCGGGCGAACTTCGTCGAAATAGAGAGCCCGCATGCGCGGGGCGGCGACCGTGGTCTCGGTCATGGCTTCACTCCACCTTCTTGCCGGAAGGACGCATCACGCGCACCTTCTCGCGGCCGGTTCCAGTCACGCCGAGCCGAACACCCTTGCCGGTTCCCGGATCGAGGTAGGCGACGTTGCTGATGTCGAGCGGGTACTCCCGTTCGATCCGACCGCCCTGGGGGTTCTCCTGGCTGCGCTTCAGGTGCTTGAACTTCATGTTCACACCTTCCACCACGACCTGGTTGTGCTTCCGGTCGACGCGCAGGATGCGCCCGGTCTTGCCCCGGTCCGCACCGCTGCGAACGATCACCGTGTCACCCGTCTTGAGCCGCGTCATCACACCACCTCGCCGGCGAGACTGATGATCTTCATGAAGTTCTTCTGGCGCAGCTCACGCGCGACGGGGCCGAAGATGCGGGTCCCGAGCGGGTTGCCGTCCTTGTCGATGATCACCAAGGCGTTGCGGTCGAAGCGCAGTCGGGAGCCGTCACGACGGTTGATGTCCTTGCGCGTGCGCACGATCACGCCGCGCACGATGGCACCCTTCTTGATCGAGGCCGTGGGGATCGCCTTCTTCACCGAGCCGATGATGATGTCACCCACGCCGGCGTAGCGACGCTTGCTACCGCCGAGCACCTTGAAGCACATGACCGCCTTGGCGCCGGTGTTGTCGGCGACGTCGAGCATGCTCTGCATCTGGATCACGCAGCACCTCCCTCGGCGTCCGGCGCACCCACCGCGTCCACGACGCGCACCAGGCGCCAGCGCTTGCGCTTGCTGAGCGGCCGGGCGAAGACGACCTCGACCTTGTCGCCCACGCGCGCCTCGTCGTTCTCGTCGTGCGCGACCAGCGTCGTGAAGCGCTTCACGAACATCTTGTAGATCGGGTGCATCACCCGCCGGTCGACCCGCACCACGATCGTCTTGGACATGCGGTCACTCTTGACCGTGCCCACACGCATGATGCTCTGCTTGTCGTTCGTCGCCGTCGTCATCGCAGTGTCTTGGCTCTCTCTTGTCGCTTGCCCGCGTCGACCGGGGCGGGGGTTGCCCACCGGGTCATGGCCCACGGGGCGTTTGAGTGCGGGGTCGTCAGACCTTCGGGCTCGCGCCGCGGATGCCGTTGGCGCGCTCGTTCAGGATGGTGTTGATGAGGGCCACCGACCGTCGGATCTCGCGGATCCGGTTGGGGTTCGCCAAGCCCTCGGCGCTGGACTTGAAGCGCAGGTCGAACAGCTCCTGGCCCAGTTCCTTGCGGTCGAACTCGAGCTCGCTGTCCTGCTTCTCGCGCAACTCCTTGACCTTCTGCTTGGCGGTCATCGGGTCCTCCTGGCCACCATGCGCGTGGAGACGGGGAGCTTGTGGGCCACGCGGTTGAGCGCGACCTTGGCCTGCTCCGCCGTGACGCCACCGACCTCGAAGATGACCGTGCCGGGCTTGACCACCGCGGCCCAGTACTCGGGCTCGCCCTTGCCCTTGCCCATGCGGGTCTCGGCCGGGATCGAGGTGATCGGCTTGTGCGGGAAGATGCGAATCGTCACGCGGGCGCCGGGCGCCGCACGTGTGGCGGCGACACGGCCGGCCTCGAGACAACGGGCGCTGAGCCACCCGGGCTCCAGCGACTGCAGTCCGAAGTCACCGAACGCCACCGTGTGCCCACGCGTCGCCAACCCGCGCAGGCTGCCCTTCTGCACCTTCCGGTGCTTGAACCTCTTGGGCATGTTCTTCATGAGCGGCGTCCTGTTCCATCAGCCTGGAAGTCGCTGTACTTGCCGCGGTAGATCCAGCCCTTCACGCCGATCACACCGTGGGTCGTGCGCGCGATGGCGAAGCCGTAGTCCACCCAGCTGTCCAGCGTCGACAAGGGCACGCTGCCCATGGCGACCTTCTCGCGCCGCGCGATCTCGGCGCCGCCCAGGCGCCCGGAGATCTGGATCTTCACGCCCAGAGCGCCGGCCTGCATCGAGAGCTGGGCCGACTTCTTCAACGCGCGGCGATAGCTCGCCCGACGCATGAGCTGCTCGGCGACGCTCTCGGCGACCAGTTGGGCCGAGAGTTCGGGCTTGCTGATCTCGACCGTGCGGATCGCCACGGGCTTGTTGCAGATCTCGGTCAGCTGCTGGTTGAGCTTGTCCACCTGGGCGCCGCGGCGACCGATCAGCAGGCCCGGGCGCGCCGTGTGGATGATCACGGTGACGCGCTCGCGCGTGCGCTCGATGTCGATGCGCGGCACGGCAGCGGTGTGGTACTCCTTCTTCACGAACCGGCGGATGCGCTGGTCCTCGAGCAGGAGTGCCGGGTAGTCCTTCTTGGTGGCATACCAGCGTGAGCGCCAGGGCTCGGTGATGCCGACCCGGAAGCCGATGGGGTTGACCTTCTGACCCATGCCTAGTCTTCCTTCTCTTGGGCGCCGGCGTCGGCCCCGACAGCTGTCGTCGTCGCGTCTTCCGTGGAGAGACCGACGTGGAGGTGGCTCGTGCGCTTGCGATACGGCATCGCACGCCCGCGGGCGGACGGCCGCCAACGCATGTGCCCGCCGAGCAGCGGGCCCTCGTCGACGCGCGACTCGCTCACGTGCAGGTGGTTGGGGTCGATCTCCGCGCCATGCTCCGCGTTGGCCACGGCCGAACGCATCACCTTGCCCATGAAGTAGGCGGCGCGCTGGGGTGCACGGTCGAGCACGTTGAGCGCCTCGTTGACCGGCAGCCCGCGCACGAGATCTGCGACCAGGCGCGCCTTGCGAGCGCTGATCGGCGCGAAACGATGACTGGCTCGGAACTCGACCATGGTCAGCTCCCCTTCCGACCGGTGTGACCACGGAAGGTGCGCGTGGGAGCGAACTCGCCGAGCTTGTGCCCGACCATGTCCTCGACCACGTAGACCTTCATGTGCGTCTTGCCGTTGTGGACCATGAACGTGTGGCCCACGAAGTCCGGCGTGATCGTGCAGGCCCGCGCCCAGGTGCGGATTGCGTCACGCTGGTTCGTCTGGTTCATGTTCAGGATCCGACGTTCGAGCTTGGCGTCGACGTAGGGCCCTTTCTTGAGGCTGCGGCTCACCGTTCTTCCTTCAGTTCAGTCTGGTTCGTGACCAAGGCGTTCATCAGTTCACCGCCACGATCAGCGCTTCTTCTTGCGCTTGCGGATGATCATGGCGTTGGACGCCTTGCGCGGCTTGCGCGTCTTGCCACCCTTGGACTCCTTGCCCCAGGGGGAACACGGCGGACGACCGGCGGACGTGCGGCCTTCGCCACCACCCAGCGGGTGCGCCGCCGGGTACATGGCCGAGCCGCGCACCTTCGGGCGCCGACCCTTCCAACGATTGCGACCAGCCTTGCCGATCTTGACCAGGCCGTGGTCGACGTTGCCCACCTGACCGAGCGTCGCACGGCACTCGAAGTGCACCTTGCGCACCTCGCCGGACGGCATGATCAACTGGGCCTCGGTCCCGTCCCGCGCAGCGAGTCGGATCGAGGCACCGGCCGAACGGCCGAGCTTGGCGCCCTGCCCCGGCACGAGCTCCACGCAGTGGACGATCGAGCCCAGCGGCATGGAGCGCAGCGGCATGGCGTTGCCGACCTGCGGCTCGGCGCCGGCGCCGGACATGACCTCGGCGCCCTTCTTCAGGCCCACCGGCGCGATGATGTAGGTCTTCTTCCCGTCGGCGTAGTGCAACAGCGCGATGTTGGCCGAGCGGTAGGGGTCGTATTGGATCGAGGCGACCTTGGCCGGCACGCCGTCGTGGGTGCGCCGGAAGTCGACCATCCGGTACTTGCGCTTGTGGCCTCCGCCCCGACGACGCGAGGTGATGCGGCCGCGCGCGTTGCGACCCGAGTGACGCTTGAGCGTGACCAGCAGCGACTTCTCGGGCTTGTCCTTGCTGAGGTCCGGGTCGCGCAGCACCGAGGCGCCGCGGCGGCCGGGTGACGTCGGCTTGTACTTGTGAATAGGCATCAGAGGAATTCCACCGTGTCGCCGTCGGCGAGCGTGACGACGGCTCGCTTCCAGTCGGAGCGCTGGACCAGGTTCCGGCCGCGGGCGCGCTTCCACTTGCCCTTGCGCACCATCGTGCGCACCTTCTTCACCTTCACGTCGAACAGTTCCTCGACCGCCTGCTTGATCTGGATCTTGTTCGCGTGCGGCGCCACGAGGAACGTGTAGCCGTTGCTGTCAGTCGTGATGTCGGTGCCCTTCTCGGTGATGAGCGGGCGCCGGACGATGTCGTAGGCGTCGTTCTTCATGACTCCCCACCTTCGCCCGAGCCGCTTTCGGCCGGGGCCGGCTTGCCGTCGTCGAGACGATCCATGAGCACGGTCCAGGCGTCGTCCACCAGCACGAGCCAGTCCCGTGCGAGCACGTGGTAGGCGTTGAGGTCGCTGGCCCGCACCACGTCGACACGCGGGATGTTGCGGAACGACTTCCACACGCCGACGTTGTCGCTGGGCACGACGATCGTGGCCGAGCGCTGTGCGCCCAGGCCCAACAGTGCGTCTTGCGCCGTCTTGGTCTTGGGCTCGGTGAAGGCCTTGCCGTCCAGCGCAGCCACCTCACTGTCGCCGAGCTTGCCGCGCAGCGCCGAGCGCAACGCCTCGCGCTTCGCCTTGCGCGGCATGTGCTGGGTGTAGTCGCGCGGGCGGGGGCCGAAGATCACGCCGCCGCCACGCAGCAGGGGCGAGTTGCGATCACCCCGGCGGGCGTTGCCGGTGCCCTTCTGCTTGAAGGGCTTGTTGCCCGTGTATGCGGTCTCGGCGCGGGTCTTGGTCTTGACCGTGCCCTGGCGCCGGTTGGCCTCGTACTGGAGCACCGCACCGCGCAGCAGGCGCTTCTTGACCAGCTCGCCCAGGCTCGAGTCATCGAGATCGCGCTTGCCGACCTTGCCGCCGTCCCATTTGCTGACCTTGACCATCAGGACTTCTTCTTCCCGGTCCAGGAGGTGCGGACGAGGAGCAGCGCGCCGTCGTGCCCGGGCACCGGCCCCCTGACCAGGAGCTGGTGCGCGGCTTCGTCAACGGCCACGACCTCGAGATTCTTGACGGTGACCCGCTCGTTGCCCATGTGGCCGGCCATGCGCTTGCCCTTGATCACGCGACCGGGGTACTTGCACATGCCGATCGAGCCGGGACGTCGCACGTTCTGTGAACCGTGGGTCACCGGGCCGCGCGAGAAGCCGTGCCGCTTGATCGTGCCGGCGAAGCCCTTGCCCTTGCTGGTGCCCACGACGTCGACCTTGCTGCCGACCTCGAAGGCGGTCACCGGCACCTGGTCGCCGACCGCGTACTCACCCTCCATCCCGCGCACTTCGCGCAGGTGGCGACGCGGCTCGACGCCGGCCTTGGCGAACTGGCCGAGTTGGGGCTTGGCGACGCACTTGGCGCGGATCGCGCCGAAGCCCAGCTGGATCGCGTCGTAACCATCGCGGTCCTCGGTCTTCAGGGCGGTCACCGTGTTGGGCTCGAGGTCGATCACCGTGACCGGCAGGCGAGAACCGTCCTCGCGCCAGATCTGGGTCATGCCTCGTTTCGTTCCGAGCAGCGCCTTCATCGATCGTCCCCTTACGCCTTCACCCGGATGTCCACGCCGGCCGGCAACGTCAGCTTGCTCAGCGCGTCGACGGTCTTGCTCGTGGGCTCGAGGATGTGGATCAGTCGCTTGTGCGTGCGAATCTCGAACTGTTCGCGCGACTTCTTGTCGACGTGCGGCGACCGCAGGACCGTGTAGCGCTCGATGCGCGTCGGCAGCGGGATGGGTCCCGCCACGCGTGCGCCGGTACGGCGCGCACCCTCGGCGATATCAGCCGCGGACTGATCGAGCGTCTCGTGGTCGTAGGCCTCGAGTCGAATGATGATCTTCTTTGCCTGCATCACCCCGGCTTGTCTCCGAAGCCTCGGAAGGGCTCCGAGTCCAGAAAGCGACCCCAGCGGAACGTCGAGACGAGCGACGCAACATGCGTCGCTCGGCGCCATCCACGGACCGCACGCTGTTCATCCGTACGGCCCAAAGCCGTTCGGTTCAGGGCGCGGCGGATCCGTCCCGTTGGTGGATTCTCACCTTGCGGTGAAAAACGGGCGATTCTAGGTCTCTGCCGGAACGAGTCAAAGGGAATCTGGCCCATACGGGGCCTTGGACGGCCTTCGGGAAGGGACGCCTTGGGGGGCGGCGCCGCGGCGACCGGGGCGCGCCGCGTCACACCAGGCCGCGCGCGACCGACAGCGGTGCCGGTTCGTAGGCCTTGGGCTCGACGGAGAACGTCGCTCGGCCCTGGCTGAGCGACCTCAGCGTGGTCGAGTACCCGAAGATCGCGGACAGGGGCACGGTGCCGCGAATGATCGCCGGGTCGCCCTCCGCGACAAGCGAGCCCACCCGCGCCCGCCGCCCGGAGAGGTCGGCGTTGACGCCCGGCAGGAACTCCTGCGGGCAGCGGATCTCGAACTCCATGATCGGCTCGAGCAAGAGCGGCCCAGCCCGCTCCACGGCCTTCTGGAGCGCCAGGTGCGCCGCGTGGCTGAAGGCAGCGTCGTCGCTGCTCTGCTCGCGGTGTGCCCCTCCCAGGAGCTTCACGCGCACGCCGGTGAGCGGATAGCCGAGCGTCAGCCCCGACGCCACGGCGCTGCGCACGCTGGCCTCGATCGCCGGGTGGAACTGGCGCGGCACCTGCTCCGGATCGAGCAGGTTCTCCACCTCCACCGGGCGGGCCGACTCGTCGGGTTCGATGGCCACCCGCATCTCGGCGTACATGCTCCGGCCGCCGGGCAGCACCCGGTCGAAGACAGCCACCCCCTCGCCGGGACCCGAGATCGCCTGGCGGTAGGCCACCCGCGGCTCGCCCACTCGCACCGACATGTTGAAGTCCCGCTCGATGCGGTGCCGCAGCACCTCGAGGTGCAACTCCCCCACGCCGGAGATCAGCATCTGCCCGGTCTCCTCGTGGACGCGCCAGGAGAAGGACGGGTCGTCCCGGGCCAGCAGGCCCAGCACCCGCACCAGTTCGTCCTTGTCCTTCAAGCTGTGGGGCTCGATCGACATGGAGATCACCGGCTCGGGGTAGCTCAGCCCCTCGAGCACGATCGGGTGGGCCTTGTCGCAGAGCGTGTCGCCGGTGGCGCTGTGCTTGAGGCCGACCACCGCCACGATGTCGCCCGCCGCGGCGTGTTCGAGCGGCTCACGATCGTCGGCGTGCATCACGTACAGGCGGTTCACCCGCTCGGGCTTGTTCACCCGGGGATTGAAGACCTGATCGCTCACCGAGAGCTGCCCGGAGTACAGCCGCACGAAGGTCAGATCACCCTGGCTGCGCCAGATGGTCTTGAAGATCAGCCCGCACAGCGGCTCGTCGGGAGTCGGGTCGCGCACGATCTCCTTGCCGTCGCGAGGCTGGATCCCGCGCGCCGGCGCCACCTCGTCGGGCGCGGGCAGGTAGCGGTTGACCGCGTCGAGCACCGGTTGGACGCCCACGTTGCGGAACGCGGATCCGCACAACACGGGCACGAACTTCAGGCCGATGGTGCCGACGCGCACCGCTTCGAGGATGGCCTCCTCGGGCGCCTGCTCCTCGTGTTCGAGATAGACCTCGGTGAAGCTGTCCACCTCGTCGGCCAGGGTCTCGAGCATGGCGTGCCGGGCCATGGCCGCCTCCTCGGCCAACTCGACCGGGATGTCCACCTGCTCCACGTCCTTGCCCAGCGAGGCCTCAGTGAAGCGCAGGGCGCGCATGCTCACCAGGTCGATCACGCCGGCCAGGTCCTTCTCCGTGCCCCACGGGATCTGCAGCGGCACGACCTTGGCTCCCAGCCGACCCGTGATGTCGCTCAACACCCGATCGAAGTCCGCCCCCACCCGGTCGAGCTTGTTGACGAACACGATGCGCGGCACACCGTAGCGCTCGGCCTGGTACCAGACCGTCTCGGACTGGGCCTGCACACCGGCCACGCCGCACAGCACGACGACCGCCCCGTCCAGCACGCGCAACGAACGCTCCACCTCCACCGTGAAGTCCACGTGGCCGGGCGTGTCGATGATGTTGATGCGGTGGCCCCTCCAGCTGCACTGGGTGGCCGCGCTGGTGATGGTGATGCCACGCTCCCGCTCCTCGGGGAGGTAGTCCATCTTGGTGGTGCCCTCGTGCACCTCGCCCATGCGGTGGGCTCGCGCCGTGTAGAACAGCACGCGCTCGGTCAGCGTGGTCTTGCCCGCATCGATGTGGGCGATGATGCCGATATTGCGAACCGGCGGGCGCTTCTTGGTGCGGGCCACTGTGGTTTCCGTGATCCGCTGCGCCGGGAGTGGGCCCGTGCGACCGACCGACTCGAGGGCGCCTCGTCGCGGTGGCCGCCGGAGGGCGGCTCTCCCCTACGGGGTCTGACGGGAGCGGGGTCGGCGGGGAGCGGGGTCTACGCGGGAGCGGTTCCTACCAGGCGAAGTGGGCGTAGGCCTTGTTGGCCTCGGCCATCTTGTGCGTGTTCTCGCGCGTGGTGAACGACGTGCCCTGCTTGTTGTAGGCGTCGTACAGCTCCTCGGCCAAGCGCCGCGCCATGGGCTTGCCCTTCTTCTTGCGCGCCGCTTCGAGCAGCCAGCGGAACGCCAGCGCCTGCTGCCGCTCACGACGGATCTCGTGGGGCACCTGCAGGGTCGCGCCACCCACACGCTTGCTGCGCACCTCGACGATCGGCTTCACGTTGACGACGGCCGTGCTGAACACGTCCAGCGGCTCCTCACCGGGAACCTTCTGCTTGAGCAGGTCGAGGGCCTCGTAGAACACCTTCTGCGCAGTCGTCTTCTTGCCGCCCTTCATCAGGCAGTTGATGAACTTGCTGGCCAGCGTGCTGTCGTAGCGCGGGTCGGGGCGCAGGTACTTGGCCGTCGAAGCGTAT
>JAJDEQ010000110.1 GCA_029259695.1 Planctomycetota bacterium | reverse complement strand
GCCGTGGGACACCGGCCGGTCCTCGCGCGGCGCTGCGCCGGATTCCAACAGAGCCGCACCGCAACCCATCCGGATCCGCCGATACTCCGGCTGGCCCCCGGCGGAGAGGACGAGAGCCATCACTCCGCGTTGGGAGCCCAGACGCCGCCGATCAGAGAGCCGCCCGCCCCTGATGTTCAGAGTTCGCAGTTGTCCCGATCGACCATCAGCCCGCCAGTTGCTGCGAACTCCCTAGCCCGGCTCCGACTGGCGACTTCCGCGCCCCCTTCGCTCTCCCCCGCACGGTGGTTCCCCGACCAGGGCTCGAACCTGGAATGCCAGAACCAAAATCTGGAGTGTTGCCATTACACCATCGGGGAAGCTGGTCCTGCGGGACGGATCATACCCAACGTGATGGGCCGTTGTGATGCCCGCGACTGCACCTCGGGGAGCGCTGGCGGTGGTGTTCTTGCGGGACCCGGGGAGTGCGTGACCACGCCGGGACGAGCCGGGGGGCGGGAGCTTCGTGCCGCGCGCGGGCGGCGAAGCCGGGGGCTCAGCGCAAGTAACCGAGTTCACGTAACGAGCGCAGTGCATCCGCGTCGAGCTCTGCGGACTCCCGGCCCGGCAGCGGGAGGCGCAACTGACGCAGTTCGGTGTACTGCCCGTGGAGAGCGCGCATCGCTGCTGCGTCGTAACCACCGATGTCCACCTTCTCGTCCGGATCCTCGGCGAGATCGAACAAGGCCTCGCGACGGCCGGAAGGGTCGAACACATACAAGAGAGCAGGCATGCGCAAGGCGCCGATGTCGTCCGGGACCTGACCGCGGTCCACGAGCACCATCGAATCGTTGAGCCTGGGCACCGGAGCACCGTGACCGTCGCCCAGCAGTCCGGCGAGCGAGCGGCCGTCAATGTCGGGCAACTGCGGCACGCCCACGACATCCATCACGGTGGGCATGATGTCGGCCCCCTGCACCAGGCCCTCGATCCGCTGGCCTGGTTGCAAGCCGCGGGGCCAGGACATGATCCACGGCACGTGGGTCAGTTCGCGGTGGAGGTTGAGGTGGCCGTGGCCGTGGGCGCCCCGTTCCCACAACTCCTCGCCGTGGTCGGACACCACGAGCACCAGCGTATCGTCACGCAGGCCGCGCTCATCCAGGGCCGCGAGCAGCCGACCGAGTTGGCGATCGTTGTAGGCGATCTCCTCGTCGTAGCGGTCGACCATGTTGGCGATGTCACGAGCGTCGAAGGCGGCATCCTTCTGTTCCACCTGGCGCAGGCCGGCAAGGGAACCATCCAGCGGACCCTCGTACTCCTCCGGCGAAACTCCGAAACGCCGCCCCTCCCCGTGCGACTCGTACGGCATGTGGGGATCGACCGAATGCAGGTAGAGGAAGAACGGACGCTCGTCCGGCCCGCCCTCGAAAGCTGGCGCCGGACCAGGCTGCGACGCAGGCTGCGACGCAGGCTGCAACGCAGGCGGGGGTCCGAGCCGAGCGCCGACCTGGCGGCGACGGTCGCGCTGATCGAGCCAGCTGATCGCGCGGTCCACGAGTCGCTCGGCGTCGTATGCCTTGCCCGAACGGCGCTTGCGGTCGCGTGGCGACTCGAGCAACTCGAGTTCCTCGTACACCTCGTAACCCTGATCGAAGCCGAAGCGCGGGCTCGTCGCCACGGTCACGGTGAAACCCGCCGTGGCGTAGCCATGCCGCCCGAGCCATTCGGCGGCCATCTCGTACTCGTCCGGACAAACCGACGTGAAGTCGCCCTTGAACGTCGGCGGGTAGCGGCCGCTCAGGATCGACGCGACCGACGGTTGCGTCCAGTTGCTGTGGGCGTGTGTCTCCGCGAACAGCACACCGTCGCGGGCCAGGGCGTCCATCACCGGCGAGGTGGCGCGCTCGTAGCCGTAGCAACCGAGATGGTCGGCGCGCAGGGTGTCCACCATCCACACGATCACGTGCGGACGTTCGGGCGGATCCACTCCACAACCCGGCACCATGAGGGCGACGAGGACGAGGAGCAGCAACAGCCGGGATGCGCGCCGGAGCGCAGAAGGAGGGAGTCGCATCGGGGACGACATCTTCGCAGTGCAGGCACTGCGTGCTGTGTCCGTTCGGTGTCACCGGCCTCGGGTTGGCGTGGTGGCGCGCGAGCGGACTTGGGAGGGAGGGTGACGAAGAGTAGCGCAGTGTCCGGGTCTGGGAAGGGGGTACCGCCCGAACTGCCCGGAGCCAGGGCACCCGCCGACCAAGATCGGCTCGCGCCCCGCCGCGGCTGGAGGTTAGCTCGCCCCCTGCAGCAGGTGACGCCGGACCGCATCGAGGGCGGTGTTCACCGACCGGATGCGGACTTCATCCCTGCTGCCGCGCCACCTGCAAGCGATGACCCGCGTGCCTTCGACGCTCGCCACCGCGATGAAGACCGTGCCGACAGGTTTCTCGGCCGTGCCTCCGCCGGGGCCGGCGATCCCGGTGATCCCCACCCCCAGGTCGGCCCCCGCGCGTTGCCGCTGGCCCTCCGCCATGGCCTTGGCGACGGGCTCGCTCACCGCGCCGTGCTCGGCGAGCATCGCTTCGGGGACGCCCAATCGCACCGCCTTGACCTCGTTGGCGTAGGTCACGGCTCCCTCATGGAAGACCTCGGAGGAACCGGAGACCGACGTGATCGCCGCCGTGAGCATCCCGCCCGTGCACGATTCGGCCGCCGTGATGGTCTGCCGACGCTCGGTGAGCAGTTGCACCACGACGGTCTCGAGCAGGTCATCGCCGGCACCGAAGAGATGCGGGCCGAGACGACGCCGCACCTCCTGCTCGACTTCGTCGACCTCGCCTCGATCGTGACCTCGGATCGACACCGTGAGGATCGCGCGGGACACGGTGATGCCGACGCGTGGGCCCGGCCGTGGCCCCATCAGGTCCTCGAGCGCCGAGCCGAGCGTCGATTCGCGCACGCCGCACGCACGCAGGCGGCGCGTAGGCACGGCATCGCCCTCTGGCACATGCTCCTCGAGGAAGCGGACGAACATCGGCTTCATCTCGCTGGGAACTCCCGGCATGCAGACCACCGCGAAGCCGTCCCGTTCGATGTGGAAGCCGGGCGCCGTCCCCAGCGGGTTGCTGAGCACCCGCGCCCCCTCGGGCATGAGCGCCTGGCGCGCATTGCCCGCCGCGAGCGCGTTCCCGGAGGCGACGTCTTTCCCGTCCTTGCCGGACACGGATCCGCGTCGACCGGCACGCGCGAGCATGGATCGCAGGTCGTCGAGGATCGCCGGGTCGGCGTGCAGTTCCACGCCGAGCGCAGCCGCCACGCCGTCGCGTGTGACGTCATCCGCGGTGGGACCGAGCCCTCCGGTCACCAGCACCAGGTCGGCGCCGTCCTCCTTCGCTCGCGACACAGCCTGTGCAATGACGCCGATGTCGTCCCGAACCGTGGCGATGTTGAACAGCTCCTGCCCGTGCTCCCCGAGCTTGCGGGAGATCCACCCCGCGTTGGTGTCGAGGATGTCACCGGCAACGAGCTCGTCGCCCACCGAGAGAAGCGCGACGCACAGACCGTGCTCCTCATCGGACGCCACGAATCAACGTCCGACCAGGAAGTGAGCCACGTCGCCGTCCTGCATCACGTAGTCCCGGCCCTCGCTGCGCATGCGCCCGGCGGCGCGGATGGCCTGCTCGCTCTTGAGCTCCACCAGGTCGTCGACGCCGTAGATCTCGCCGCGAATGAAGCTCTTCTCGAAGTCGGTGTGGATCACGCCGGCCGCGGTGGGCGCGGTGTCCCCGTCGTGGATCGTCCAGGCCCGGATCTCCTTGGGCCCCGCCGTGTAGAAGCTCATCAGGCCCAACAGGCTGTATGCGGACCGCACCAGGCGGTCCAGGCCCGGGCTCTGCAGCCCGAGGTCGTCGAGGAACTCGCGCCGGTCGTCGACCTCCATCCCCGCAAGTTCATTCTCGATGTCTGCGCACAGAGCCAGGCACTCGCTGCCCGTTGCGTGTGCGTGGTCGACAACCGCCTTCACGTGAGGCGAATCACCCTGCAGGTCGTCCTGCCCGACGTTCGCCGCATAGAGCACGGGCTTGGCAGTCATCAACTGCAAGCGGTTCAGCGTCTCTCGCTCGCGGTCGGTCCACTCGCCGGCACGCACGGGCTTGCCGCCCTCGAGCCAAGACGCGGCCTTCTCGAGCACAGGCACTTCGGCCTTCGCATCGGCGTCGTTGCCGCGGGCCTTCTTGGTGCTCTTCTCGAGCGCGCGCGAGACCGTCTCGAGATCAGCCATGGCCAGCTCGAGTTCGATCACTCCGATGTCACCCAGGGGATCAACCTTGCCCGACACGTGCACCACGTTGCCATCCTCGAAGCAGCGCACCACGTGCAGGATCGCGTTCACCTCTCGGATGTGCCCGAGGAACTTGTTGCCCAGTCCCTCACCGCGACTGGCGCCCTCCACCAGACCGGCGATGTCGACTACCTTGAGCAGAGACGGAATGACGTCCACGGTCTCGATGAACCCGTTGATCACACCCAAGCGGTCATCGGGAACCGGCACCATGCCGACGTTGGGTTCGATCGTGCAGAAGGGGTAGTTGGCCGCCTCGGCCCCCGCCGCCGTGATCGCGTTGAAGAGGGTCGACTTGCCGACATTGGGCAAGCCGACGATGCCGCAGGCCAGACTCATGGCTTCACCACCGTTGTCATTGATTCACGACTCACGTCTCGTCATCCATCGCTCGATCGGGATCGCGCAGCCTCAGGCGCGCGCGGCCGACCCCCGACTTGCCTCGGCCTTGCGGGCCAGGAGCAGCCCCACCTCATACAACACGACCATGGGGCCCGTCACGAGCATCTGGGTTACCACGTCCGGGGGCGTCATCATCGCCGAGAACACGAGCATGCCCAGCATGGCCATGCGACGCGAGTCGGCCAGGGTCTTGCGCTCCACGAGGCCCGCCCTGACGACCAGCCACATGATCAGGGGCAACTGGAACACGAAGCCCATCAGCAGGGTCAGCCCGACGGTCAGGGTGAAGTAGGCCGAGACCGTGACCTGCGGGGTGATCAGCTCGGGATCGACGAAGGTCAGCAGGAACTGCAGTCCCAGGGGGAGCAGCACGCGATAGCCGAAGGCCAGGCCGACGCCGAAGAGCAGGATCGAGAAGGGGAACGAGCGTCGCAGAGCGACTCGTTCGGCGGGCAGCAACCCGGCCCCCACGAACCCCCAGACCTGCCACAGGTAGAAGGGCGCGCCCACCAGCAGGGCGAAGGCGCCCGCCAGCTTGAGCGTGAAGATCACCGGTTCGGCCGGGCCGATGTTGATCAGCGCGCCCGGGTCGACACCGCCACCCTCCATGATCCCGGCGCGAGCCACGTTCCAGGGGATCAGGATGAACTCGATCAGCCGCTCTTTGAAGGCGAAGGCGCCGATGAAGAGCACGATGAAGCAGAGGCCCCCGCGCATCAGGCACGAGCGCAACTCCTCGAGGTGCTGCCGCAAGGGCATCGTCTTCTCGTGGGTCGGCTGGCTCACGGGGCGCTCGGGGAACGGTGGGGTCTGCGCGGTGGGGTCTGCGCTCGGTTCGGCTCGAGAGGGCGGGCTGCGCCTCAGGTCGCGAGGCGGAACACGCCACCCGGATCCAGAACCGCCACGATCGGCACCGTATCGACCCGGGAGCAGAACTCCACGTCCTTTTCGAGGCCCACGCGGGCCAACTTGCGGCCCGAGATCGAACGAGCGAGAAGCCCGGGCAGATCGTGGCGCCAGACGTCGAACAGGGCGATCGCGGTGCGCGCTGCGTCGGTGGGCCGGGCCCCTGCCATGAGCGCCAGGCTGCCCGCCAGGCACCCGGCGGTGGCCACGTCGTCGGCCGCCACCTGCCCCCCGGACCCCGCGCACAACAACAACACGTCCACCCCCTGCTCGAGGTTCTCCCCCGGCGCGTGCTCCGCCCCATCGGACAGCGCTCGCGCGGTGGCCTCCGCGTTGAGCAACGA
>JAJDEQ010000109.1 GCA_029259695.1 Planctomycetota bacterium | reverse complement strand
ACTGGTCGAGCAGCTCGCCGTCGATCAGTTCGCGGCACGCGCCCTCGATGCCCTGCAGCACGGGCTGCTCCAGCTGGCCGAGCTGGTGGTTGGCGCGAGCGGCGGCCAGCTTGACCATGGCCAGGGCACGGATCAGCGCCGGAAACTGGCGGATCGGCACCCCCGAGATGTGGAAGTTCTCCATGGCGCGGGCAGTCTGCACGCCGTAGTACGCGTCGGCGGGTACCTGCTTCTCGCCGATCAGGTCGCGCTCGACCCGGTAGCCGGCCTCGGGATTCATGGGCTCTTCTCCAGGGCGCCGGGCGCGCGGTGATCGCCGGGGCGCGCATCACGGGCGAGCGAACGCCGCGCGTCGCGGAAGAGCATAACGCCTGAGGTTGGCCGGCCTCCCGGTCAGTCGAACTCGACTTCGAGTCCCAGCAGGTTCCAGTCGCCCGGCAGATCGTCGGCGCCGCTGTCGGCCTCACGGACGAACTCGAACTGGTGCAGCGACCCGGGCGTGATGCCCTCGGTCACCAGGTCGAGCGTGAACGCGTTCTGCTGGTAGTCGCTGGTCAGCGGGATCGTGAACGCCGTGCCGGCGTGACTGTCCCAGGCACCGATCGGCGCGCCGGTGGGGACCTCGCGCCAGGCGAGGATCCAGTCGACGGCTTGATCGGGCAGCGCGGGGGGGGTCTCGGGCCGGCCCACGTGACGGACGGTGACCGTCGTCGCACCGGCAGGCACGTGCAGCATCCAACCGACGCCTTCCTGCGCCGCGTCGTCGAAGCGGTGCACTGGGAGCGAGTTGTTGGCCGAGTCGAAGTCGGGCCAGGCTCCGCTGGCCAGGAACCAGTCGGCCGTGAGCGTGTCGGTGAGCTCGTCGCGGTCGAAGCGGAAGGGGCCCATGTCGGCACGCTTGACGGCCGGGGCGGGAGTCCACGCAGCGCCGTCCCACACCAGCCGGTCGCCGGCGGTCGGCGGCGTCGTGCTCGTGTCGGCGTCGGCCAGGTGGTTCACGGCCAGGGGCTGCCCCGCGATGCGGTAGACGCCGTTCTCGGTGTTGTAGTCGGCTGCCGGCACGCCGGGTCGGCGCTGATTGTCGACACCGTACAGAGGTGTCTGGGTGCCCAGGCCCAACTCGCCCAGGTTCTCGTCGACGTGCAGGAACTGGACGGTGCCGTCCACGTCCTCGATGTGAAGTGGGGACGTGCCGCTGTTGTCGGAGGCCTTGATGAACAGGCCGTTCTCCGTGGCCGTGCTGCGGATGGTCATGGCCCACCCGGGCTCGGGCGCGCCCTGCACCGCCATCGTGCCGAGGCCGGAGATGTTGTCGAAGTCGTCGATGGTGATGCCCGAGTCGAGGATCAGCTTGCCGGTGACCCCGTCGAAGCGCGCGATGCCGTGATCGGTGGCGAGCGTCGGGCCGGACACGGAGTCGGGCGGGGGGGTGCCGGGCGGTCCCGTCGGGCCCGCGGGACCGATGGGGCCTGCACTGCCGGGTGTCCCCGCGGGACCCATGGGACCCACGGGCCCCAGGGGACCGGCGACACCCTGCGGGCCGATCGGCCCGGCGTCACCGTCTGCACCTTGCGGGCCGACGGAACCGATGGCGCCCGCAGGACCGGTCGTGCCTTGCACGCCCGGCGCACCTTGGGGGCCGATCGGGCCCATGGGGCCGCTGGCACCGTCTGCACCTTGGGCTCCGAGCGGTCCCGTGGAGCCGCGCGCGCCCTGTGCACCCGCCAGACCCGCAGGCCCGGTCGATCCTCGGGGGCCCTGGGCACCGGTGGCTCCGCTTGCGCCCGGGATGCCCGTCGATCCCTGTGGTCCGGTGGTACCGCGCGGACCGAGCGCACCTGGCGCCCCTTCCGGCCCGGCGGGACCTGGAGGTCCGGCGGTGCCGGGAGTACCGGGTGCACCCTTGGGGCCGACCGTTCCTGCCACGCCCCAGGTGAACATGACTTCGATGCGCGGTTCGTGACCGGTCTTCTTGTTCTCCTTGCTGTCGATGAAGAAGAACGTGCGGCCGTCGTCGGGGACGAGAGCCAGACCGTGGTTCATCGTGGTGCCGTCGATCCACTGCCTCACGAGTGCGGTCACGTCGAGGGTCACGAACGAACCGGAGTCCTCGCGTGCGACCGGGATACCCGCGATGAACGCTTCGCCGAGCGCGGGCAGCGCCTTGCCGTTGACGCTCTCCTCGGTCCAGGCCTCGACGACTGGGGCCACACTGAACGTGCCCGCCACGCGCACCTTGTTCACGAACAGCTTGAGCGTGGCGTGGCTGATGTCGGCGCCGGTCGTCTGGGGGCGGCAGGTCGCCCAGGCTCAGCCGCAGCAGCGTCTCCGCCTTGCCGCTCTGCACGCGAAGGACCTGGCTGCGGCCGTAGTTGGATTTCTTGCCGTAGCGGACGTAGGTGTCGTCGTCGGCCACCACTCCGGCCAGACCGATGATCACGAAGAACGCGATCAGCGCTCCGGCCAACGGTGCGTGCTTGCTCTGGCTTGCCAACTTCGGTTCTCGGGTGCAAAGCCCAGGGGCCCCGGGGTGTCCTTGCTCCGGGTGACACACCGTCTTCGGCCCTTCCGCGCGCGGATCTGTAGTCGTGCCCTCGAGAACGCCGCGGAGGCCGCCGGAGCGTGTGAACCCGGGGCGACCAGGGGCGCAACGGCATGCCGGCGGGCATGTGCCAGATGCCCTATGGCCAGCCGGGACGGTCACTGTCAAACTCGACCCGCGGAGGCCCCGTGCGGCTCAGCATCGGGATCCGCGGACATCTCGGACCACACATGTCGGGGGGACTACGACCATGACCAAGCCACGGACCATCGCTGCGTTCCTGACCGCGCTTGCGCTGCTGCTCACGACCCGCGTGGGTGCGGACGACGGCGGCGGCTGCCCGGGCGTCTCCGTGTTCCTGCACGGCACGATGCAGTTCGTGGACGTCGAGGGCGGCTGCTGGCAGTTCGTCGCCGATGGGGGCACTCACTACGAACCGATCCTGGGCCCGCCCTCGATGTACTGTGAAGGGGCGACGGGGACGCTCGTCGGCTGCACGCGTCCCGACCTCGCGTCGACGTGCCAGGTGGGCTTGATCGTCGAGGTGTCGGACTTCATCGAGGACACGTTCACGGTGCACGGAACGATGCACTTCGTCGACGTGGAAGGGGGCTGCTGGCAGTTCGTGTCGGATGGGGGCTTCCCGTACGAGCCCATCGGCGGCCCACCGGAGCTCTACCAGGACGGCGCCTGTGGAGCGCTGACGGGCTACACACCCTGCAACGTGGGTTCGTTCTGCCAGGTGGGACAGGTGGTGCAGGTGGTCGAGTTCGACGATGGGCCGGGCTGGGCCGATCTCGGGTCGAGCCTGACAGGCACGACCGAGCCGGCGCTGCAGGGCGAGGGGCGGCTGTGCGCGGACGACCCGCTCACGTTGACGCTCACCAACACGCTCCCGACGACGACTGCCTGGCTCACGGTCGGCTTCGCCGTCGCCAACGCGCCCTTCAAGGGCGGCACGCTCGTCCCGGATCTGACGCCTCCCGGTTTCTTCGTGCCGTTGCTCACCGACGGGAGCGGCGAACTCATCGCCGGCGGCAGCTGGCCGGCCGGGGTGCCGGTGGGATTCGCGACCTACTTCCAGTACTGGGTCCTGGATCCGGGCGGGCCGGCGGGCCTCAGCGCCAGCAACGCGGTCTCGGGGACGACTCCCTGACGCGCGCGCACCACGCATGACGACGCAGGCGAAGCACGCCGGCAGCTCCGAGCGGCTGCATGCGTTGGATGCCGTGCGGGCGGTGATGATGATGCTGGGCCTCGTGATCCACGCGGCGTGTTCCTACACGACGCTGCCGCTGCAGGTCTGGCCCTACAAGGACGCCTCCACGAGCGTCTCCGCGGATCTCCTGCTGTTCGGCATCCACGTCTTCCGCATGCCGATCTTCTTCGTCATGGGCGGTTTCTTCGCGTGCATGCTGTACGGCAAGCGCGGTGCAGCGGGGCTGTTGCGGAACCGGGCCACGCGCATCCTGCTGCCATTCGCCGTGGGATGGGTGCTGTTGGTGCCGCTGGTCGCGGGCGGCTTCGCCTTCGCCGTCGGCGCCCGGGCGGCGGGTCTGGCCGCGGGCGTGGCGGCGTTCGTCGCGCGGCTCGCCGACGGTGCCGGCTACGGCGACAACACCATGCACCTGTGGTTCCTGTACGACCTCATGTGGCTGTACATCGCGGCACTGCTGCTCGTGCCTGCCTGTCGCGCGATCCCCCTGCGCTGGAGCGCGGGCGCCATGCGGGGGTTCGACCGTCTGCTGTGCAGCACCTGGCGCGTGCTGCCGTTGGCGGCGGTCAGCTGCCTCACGCTGTTGCCGATGCAGCGCGGCTCGCTCGACACCGACACATCGTTCATCCCGAACCCGACGGTGCTGCTGGCCTATGGCGTGTTCTTCGGATTCGGTTGGCTGCTCTGGCACCGGCGCCAACGGCTGGCCACGTTCACGCGGCATGCGTGGTGCCAGACACTGCTCGGCCTGGTGCTGCTCCCGGTGCAGTACGGCGCCCTGGCGGCGAACCTGGCACCGGATCGCGGTTGGCACACCCAGCTGGCGACCGCTGCGGTCGGGGCGCTGTCGGTGTGGTTGCTCGTGTTCGGCGTGACCGGTCTGTTCCTGCGCTACCTCGACCGCCCGCTCCCGAAGGTGCGCTACCTCGTGGACGCCAGCTACTGGATCTACCTCGCGCACCTGCCCTTCATGGCTGCGCTCCCGGGCACCCTGGCGCACCTCGACTGGCCGGCCGAGGTGAAGCTGCTCGCCGAACTGCTGATCGCCACGCCGTTGCTGGTCGTGTCCTATCACTACCTGGTGCGCGCTACGCTCATTGGCGTCGTGCTGAACGGCCGCCGCTTCGTGCGCGTGTGGCCCTTCGGTGCGGAGAAACAGCGCATCGTCGAGCCCCTTCCGAGGCCGGCGAGTACGCCGTCCTAGGCGTGGGGCGTCCGGCCGCTCGTGGAGCCGGGGCGGGGCTGCGCCCGACGGAGGCGCCGGCGCTCCTCGGCTGGCGTTGCCGGGCGCGACAAGCGCCCCCTTCAACTGATATTGTCCCGGGACCGGGTCCGCATGGACCGGTGCTTGATTCGAAGTTGCGTGGATGGAGGCAGGGATGCGTTTCAGGATTGCCGTGGTGGGTTTCGGCCTGTTGATGGTGTCGGGCGGCTGCGGCGGGCCGGACATCCAGACCAGGCACCGCGACTGGAGCTCCTACACGGGGCCTGGCGCCGCGGTCCTCAACGAACCCGAGGTCCCGCTGCCGCAGGTGGCCTGGGATCCCAACGAGCCATTGAACCGCGACTTCGAGGCGTTCAACCAGGGGGCCGTGAAGTACGCGGTCGGGCCGGCCACCCGCGGGTGGCGTGCGGTCACCCCCAAGGCCGGGCGCAAGCGCCTCGACATGGCGCACACGAACCTGGGCTTCCCGCGCCGCGCCGTGAACAACCTGCTGCAGGGTGAGTGGGGCAACGCGGGGACCGAGACGGGCCGCTTCCTGATCAACACGACCGTGGGCCTGCTGGGCTTCTTCGATCCCGCCGAGGGCTGGGGCATGCCCGCGCCGGCGGCCGAAGACACCGGCCTCACCATGACCAAGGCCGGCTGGGAGGAGAGCGACTACATCTTCCTGCCCTTCCTCGGTCCGACCACGACCCGCGACCTGATCGGCAAGATCCCCGACACGCTGCTCGACATCGGGTTCTGGATCGGCGGCTGGGTCAACGGGTTGCTGCGTTTCAACCAGGCCAGCGATGTGATCCCGACCTACGAGGGACTGGTCGAGGGCAACCAGGACCCCTACATGCTGATGCGCATGGCCTGGAACGTCCTGCGCAGCGCCGCGGTGGCCAACTTCAGGTACGTGCCCGGCACCGGTGTCGAGGATCAGACACTCGAAGCGGTGTTCATGGTGCCGCTGGATCCGAACTTCTTCCGCAAGAGCAAGGGCGGCAAGGTGACCATGCCGGGTACGGGCAAGCAGCTCCCGTACGAGTTGTGGATGCAGCCGGAGCCGGCACCCATGGCCTACGTGATCCCCGGGCTCGGCAGCCACCGGCTGTCGAACCAGCCGCTGGCGCTGGCCGAGTCGCTCTACGACGGCGGTTGGTCGGTCATCGTCATCAGCAGCGCCTTCAACTTCGACTTCATCGAGAACGGCAGCAGCGCACCGATGGTCGGCTACACGCCGATCGACGTGGGGGACATCCACACCGCCTTCGATCTGGTCGATCAGGTCGTGGTCGATGAGTACGGCGAGAGCCGCATCACCGGACGATCACTCATGGGCATCTCCATGGGGTCGTTCCATACCGCATTCCTGGCGGGCATCCAGGGCATGGGCGTGGTGGACGGCCGCGTGCAGTTCGATCAGTTCGCGGCGTTCGCGTTGCCGGTGAACCTGCATTACGGCCTGCAGGTGCTCGACGACTACTACCGCGCCCCGCTGGAGTGGCCCGCGGCGGAGATCGAGGACCGCATGGTGGCCACGGTGCGCAAGGCCCTGCAACTGGGCGACGGGACCTTCCGTCCCGGTGAGCAGATGCCCTTCAGCGAACTCGAGGCACGCTGGCTGATCGGCTTCGCGTTCCGCCTCACGGCCATGGACCTGATCTGGACGACCCAGTCGCTGGACAACCGCGGCGTGCTGTTGACCGAGCTCGACCCCGAGTTCCGCACGCCCGCGTACTGGGAGATCCTGGAGTACGGTTGGGAGGAGTACTTCTACGCCTTCCTGCTGCCCTGGCTGCTCGAGGAGGGCCTGGTGAACAACGCGGACGAAGCGTTCGACGCGGCCAACCTGCACCACGTGGAAGCCGGGCTGATCGGCAACGAGAGGCTCTGGGTCTACGGTTCCGACAACGACTTCCTGCGCCGGCCCGAGGACAACGCCTGGCTCGAACGCACCCTCGCGCTCGGCCACCTGGAGCTGGCCCACGACGGCGGCCACCTCGGCAACGCCTGGAACCCGCAACTGCGCGCTCAGGTGCTCGCCGAACTCAAGGCGCACCTCGAAGGCACGCCCGTCCCGACCAAGTGATCGGCCCCCCGGCCATTCCGGAGCACTCCATGTCACGTCCCTGCCTCACGCGTCGGCTCGCCGTCGCCCTGCTCGTCACGCTCGCGGTGAGCGCCACCCTGCCCGGCTGCTCGGCGATCGAATCGCTGACCGGCAAGGACTCGCTCAGCGCGCTGGCCGACCTGCCCGCCACCATGCAGAAGGTGACGGACCTGAGCTCGAACATCGCCGACTGGTCCGCCGGGATCATGGGCTTCGTGTCCGATCCACAGCTCGATCAACTGGGGGACTTCGCGTCCCAGGCGGGGGAGTTGCTCAGCTCACTCCAGGGTGCGAGCGACGGCGCGGGCGACGCGGCGACGTCGGGTCTCTCCTCGATCACCGACATGCTGGGCCGGCTCTCGTCCTTCAACGTTCAGGACCTGCTGCCCAAGGGGCAACCCGAGCGCATGGAGTCGGTGGGCGAGTTCACGGGCATCGCCGATTCGCTGGGCCAGCTCGCGACCGACTTCCTGTCGCGCTGAACTCGAGCCGGCCTGCGTGTCGGACTCCGTGTCCGACTCCGCACCGTCGCGGCGGTATCGCGGCGGTGTCGCGGTCCGTGCAACCCCGGGCGTCGAGGCCTGGGGTAGAACCGTCTGCACCCACGCATTCGCCGACCTCGTCCAGGCCCTCCAGGGAACACGACATGCAGCGCACACTCAGGACCACCATCGCCGCCGTCACCATCTCGCTCCTGGTCGCCTCGGCGCCGGCGCGAGCGGAGGAGATCACGTTCGAGCTGCTCTACTCGGGGACGCCGTTCGGGAACGACGCCCAGGGCATCGGCTTCGTGACCTTCGACGATGCCGTGCTGCCGCTTCCGGGGCCCGGACGGCCCGAGAGTGCGGCGACGCTCGGGCTGCTCGCGATCGAGCTGACGATCTCCGGCGCGACAGCGGGCAACGGCACCTTCGGGCCGGACGACTTCGAGACCTACTTCTGGAACATGGGCGCGGGGCTCGACCTCTCCACGCAGCTCGTCGGGCAGAAGGACTTCTTCGACTGGAACGTCTTCTCCGTCGAGGGGTCGGGGGCCCCGAACGGTGAGGCGCCGAACGTCATCTCCCCGAATGAGGGTGGTGGCGGTCCCGACGGCGGTGGCGCTGGCGCTGACTCCCTGGAGCTGATCTCCATGCGTCCGGCGGTCGACTCGGCCGCGGCGAAGCAGGCCCGCAAGGACCTGAAGGGCAGCACCAAGGCCGCACTGGCCACCTTCAAGTCGGACAACAAGGCAGCCCTGGCCACGCTCAACACCGCACTCAAGCCACTGCCGGCCGGGTTCGACCCGACCGACCCGGGCTCGTTCCTGGACGCCGTCCTGATCGCCGTCGCGAACGCCGCGGATGCAGCGACGGCCGGCTACCGGGCCCGCTCCAACGAGGTGGACAATGCGGGTGGCGCGATCCTGGTCGGCCTCGGCCGGGGATCGCTCCCGGGCTTCGCGGTGGGCGACGGTGGAGAACTCGACAAGTTCCAGTTGGCCATGGACAAGGAAATGGCCAAGTTCAACAAGAACCTCGGCAATGCGGTGAGCAAGCTGGTGAAGAAGACCCGCAAGCAGTTGCCCGACGATGCGGTGCTGACCGCGCGCTCGTTCGCCCTGCCGGGCGACCGCATCGCCGACCCGGGCAACGACCCGAAGGCCGACGACTTCGGCTTCTTCCCGGGCAGCGCGCCGTTGCTGTTCATGGGCTACGGCTCCGTCAACCACCGCATGATCGGCGTGGTCGCTCGTGCCGAGGGACTCGACGATCCCGTCCTGAACATCTACGACGGGGACGGGAGCCTGCTCAGCGAGGACCTGCCGTTGCCTCACTTGACCGATAACCTCCGCGGTCTGCGCACGGATCTCCCGGGCGGGGTGCAGGTACCCCACGGCAACGTGAAGGTCGAGGCGACCTCGTTGATCTCCGGCTGGACCTTCGCGATCGGGTACTAACAGCCCGTGCCATGACGCAGCGCGGCACGCGTCGTCGGCCATGGCCCGATCCCCGCAACCCGCCTCGCGGGAGGCGGAGTAGGATGGGCGCCGGGCGCGGCCGGGCACCAGGGCAGACCAGGCAGATCAGACGGACCCCGGCACGGGGCGCCTCTCTCGACACCCCAGAGGAGCGTCGCCGTGAGTCGATTCCAGGTCTCCGTCGTTCTCGTCACCGCGCTGGCCGCTGCGGAGCTTGCGGCAGCGCCGCAGCAGAGCATCACCGGCGTCGCTTCCGAGCAACAGACGCGGGTCGTCGAACTCTCCGCGGAGGGGCGGCTGTTCGTCCCGGGGACGCATGTGCCCCTGAGCGAGTTCGTGGCCAAGTCCACGGCGGCGCGGACGATCGAGCTGCACGTCGAGCCGGAGATCCTGGCGTGGGTCGCCGCCCACGCCGGCGCCGTGAACGTGGCGCTGCGCGACGGGGGCGGGGCCATCACCTACGCTCCGGCCACGAGCGTCGACGGTGTGACCGGGCGCGTGCGCTATGCGTCGCAGGAGGTGGGGGACGCGGTCGTGGTCTCGGACCTGCTGCTGCACGAGCCCCAGGTGGTGACGCACTGGAACGCCGCGCTCAATCCGTCGCCCACCGGGCCGCGGGGCGGTCAGCAGATCGGCGCCACGGACGGCCTGAGCACCTACGCGTACGACGCCGCCAAGGGCGACCTCGACGAGCAGGGCAGCGGCCTCAAGAGCAGCGACGACCTGTGGGCCGATCCCCTCGGCGGCGGACCCTATTACTACGCCAGCGACGTCCGGGCCGTCTTCGCGGACGGAACCGGCGTGCACGACAACGCCGCGGTGCCCGCCTTCGAGCGCTACGTGGGCGAGACCTACGCGACCCACGCGGTGACGCCGCCGGCGGCCATCTGGCTGTCGGATCAGGCGCGCGCCGCGACGGGCTTCCCGATCGCGCACCGCAACCATCCCGACGCCTTCGACGTGTTCGCCCCGAACGGCGCACGGGTCGAGGACGACCTGCCGCTGTTCCAGATCGTGCACTGTCATCTGGTGGACACCCAGGATGCCTACCCGGGCATCCCCGGCAGTGAGAACAGTCTGGGCAGCTTCATCCTGCCGCCCGGCTGGACGTCCGCTTCCGCTCCGGCGACCTACCCGATCCTGTTCAACGGCTTCTACGACATCCACGCGTCGACCTTCCGCGGCGTCGGGCTGTCGTTCATGCGGACGCTCGACACGCTCTACCGCGCTGCCTCCGGACCGCGCCGCGCCGTGGGCGTGCTCTGGAACGGTGGCGGCGCCGCCGCCGCGGCCACCTTCCAGCGCTCGGCGTACGACAACGCCGCGCAGCTCATCGCCGACGCCGCCGCGCTGATCGCCGCCGACCCCGAGCGCGTGGTCTTCACCGGCGGCTCGCGGGGCGGCAGCACTGCGCTGGAGCTGGCGTCGAATCCGTACGGCCACGCCTACACGGCGAAGTTCGTGAACGCCGCGAACCCCCAGGTGCGGTTGGGGCAGGCGATCACCACCTTCGCCAACCCTTCCTACGCGCTGCTGATGGCCTCGATTCCCGGGGCGACGGGCTACAAGGACGCGTGGACCCTCGGCTGGGAGGAGCCGGTCACGGGTAAGAGCGGCGAACAGGTCGTCATGCGCAACCTGTTCGGTACCGAGGATCCGGCCGTCATCGATGCGCAGCACTCGGCGGACTCCGACGTCTTCCGCCTGGCGCTGCTGGCCGAGGGCAGCAAGATCGTGTTGCGCCTGGGCTCGCACGACTACAGCCGGCCGCTCGAACAGACCGCGCACTACTACGACAACCTCGTGGCTGACGGTGTGCCGGTCCAGTGCGAGATCTTCTACGGCTTCGGACACGCGCACACCGAGGGCACCGAGCCGGACGACGCGGCGCTGCTGAACAAGATCTTCGACGAGGACGACAGCCTCGACGAAGGCATCGAGTTCTACGCCACCGACCCGTCCGATCCGTTCGCCTACGTGCCGATCACGCCGACGCACGTACCGCTCGTGCTCGAGGCGCCGCTCGCCGTGGGCCCGCACCAGGAGCACACCTGGAGCGCGGTGGGCGAGCCGGGGGCGTACCTCGAGGTGTGGATCCAGCGCCTCGACTTCGATTGGGTCCCGGGCGAGCCGCCGGTCTTCATCGGCGCCCCGCTGTTGCTGTCGGGCGATCACCTCGATGCCGATCCGGGCGACGTGTTCGCCGCGGGCTCGATCGTCGGGAACTTCTTCGGACTCCCGGCCGGGTACTGGTGGTACGAGGCCTTCTACAGCCCTGACGGCGACACGACCTTCGAGACCATGCTGGGCCAGGGGCACATCGTCACACCCACTCTGCTCCCGGATCGCGAGCCCGTGCTGCTGCTGACCGCCGTCGAGGTGCCGGGAGCCGCGGACGAGACGCGCACGGGGGGCCTCTCGGAGGACGGCGAGTTCGTGCGCTGATCACGGCGCCGGCGGCCCGTCAAGACGCTCGTCGACACTCACCAGATCGGTGCGGGGCCGGGTGCAGGGTCGAGCTGTCAGGTTGCGCGTCGGGGTGTAGGATCGTGGCGCACGCGGCCACGCAACCGCCGTGCAGTCCCGCTCTCGTCTGCCCGATCGGGGGAGAACAACCGTGAAGATCCTGGTGCTGGTGTCGGTGTGTGCGTCTCTTCTGCTCCTGCCGGCCCCCTTGGTCGCGCAGGCCTCGCCGCCGGCGGCGGGAGGTTCGGACCTCGCGGACCTGATCGACGATCTGCTCGATCGCAGCGATGGCACCCAGGACGCTCCGCTGGTGCAGAAGCCGGGCAAGAAGGACCTCGCCGACACGCTGGGACCGATGCGCGTCGGGTACGCCCTGTGGGACACCGCCGAGGGGCGGGGCGGCTACAACGGCGCCATCGCCGAGTTGGCCCTCGAGATGGACGCAGCCTGCCCGTCCCCGGTGTACTCCACGCTCGACGATTTCAGCGGTCCGTCCGGACGACTGACGACCCTGCTGACCGACATCCAGAGCCCGATCTACGACTTCCTCTTCGACGAGGAGTGGGCCGTGTTCAGCCTGCCGCCCACCAGTCGCAACGACTTCGACGAGGCCTTCTGCACACCCGAGGCGCTCGACGTCAACTTCTTCTGCGTGCAGAACCCGATCTTCGCCCGCTCGCAGGTGCCCATCTGCAGTCCACTGCTCAACTACACCTACGACACGTTTGAAGTGCAGATCGCAGGGCCCGGTGGACTGATCGACACCAAGAACCCCGGCCGCGACCTGTCCGGCGCGATCAACGTCGGTTTCGCCAACAACCCCGGCTTCCCGGCCGGGCAGTACGACTACGACGTGGACTACCCGCTGGTCTCGAAGCACGCCTGGGACGACCAGCCGTTCCTGCTGCGCAGCGCCTTCGACGCTGTGACGACCGGGTTCTTCGACGCGCACACGCTGGGACCGAACGGCCCCCGGTCACCCCAGTACCTCAAGATCCAGGACACCTGGCGCATCCTCTACACCACCGAGGCGGACCCCGACCCCGTCCTGCCCGACGACTACCTGCACATCCCGGCCAGCATTGCGCACCCGGAAGTCGCCCAGGACGTGTTCGACGCGATCCAGGACCGCGTGGACCCCAACCACACCCTGCCCGCGCCGCCCTTCTACCCGGAGGGGGCCATCGAGTACTACGTGCTCGGAGGTGAGTACTACATCAAGTACTACGCGGGCATGAACGCCGACGGCAGCTCGGTCGAGCCGCCCAACCGCAACTGCATCGACTGCTCGCAGATCACCGCCGATTGCTACCTGTACTGCCTCGCCAACGCGGACTACTCCGATCACTCGGTGTGTCACTTCCGCAAGTGGCTCGAGGAGAAGTACGTGACCCTGTCCGCGTTGGCCATGGCGTGGGGCGGCTGGAGCGCGATCACGATCGACTGCACCGGCAGTGGCGGCTCGCCACCCGACGACTGCGCGGGCATTCCCACCGACTTCACCAACTGCAGCACCATCGATCCGCTGTTGGGCGGGGACCCGGCGGCCGCGGAGGCCGGAGGCGCGGACCTGCAGGCGATCTTCGACGACTGGGCCGAGTTCCAGGCGGAGCAGCGCGTCGAGAGTGGTGCCTTCCAGTACCGCGCGGCCAAGCAGACGTTGCCGGACGGCAACATGTACCAGCTCGAGATCGACGCCCCGGGCGCTGATCGCGGCGCGTTGTTCTCCGACGGCGTGGCGCTCGGCAGCTGGTACCGCACGAACGCCGAGCGCTCCGACATCGTCACGCCGATGAAGAAGCGTGCGCTGCACGGTGTGAGCTACGGCGAGTCGATCAACTTCCCGATCTTCGGCATGCCGCGCGCCTCGCTCGCCGTGTGCGAAGCGGTGACGGGCGGATCGGGCGTGCCCTACACCTACCGCCCGCCGTGCTGGGACTTCGAATTCTCCAACCGCACGCTGCGCGAGTTCATCGCCCTGGGCGTGGACTCGCTCGGTCTCGCCTACTGGGAGAACGCGACCAGCTGGACGCTCGATCAGGGCAGCTTCGAACCGAACGACGGGCTGCTGTTGTTCCAGCCCGACTCGTCGCTGCAGGTGGCCACCCGCGGCATCGCCTCCACCCAGTCGGCCACGGGCCTGTTCATGCTGGACGACACGGGCGGCTTCGAGGCCGGTGACAAGGTGCAGGTCACCGGTTGTGTCGAGCCCGGGTGCATCGGCGCCGGCTGCATCACCGTGGCCCTGATCGAACCGTGTCCGGATCGCTGCGGGTTCATCTGCCCGCCGGGCGAGGTCTGCTTCAAGGAGTGCGGCGAGATCATCGAGATCGGCATGACGCCGTTCTTCGCGGCGGACTCGGGCGGCACCTACGTCCTGAGTGACTTCGGTGTCTTCGTCACGGGTGAGAAGGTCGAGGTGACCGGCTGCCTGGACCGCGCGTGCGGCCCCTTCGACGGCTGCGTTTCCGTGGCCCTGATCGAGCCCTGTGTCGACGACTGCCCGCTCGTGTGTCCGGTCGGGCAGACCTGCATCCAGATCTGCGGGACGCTGGTGAACTTCCAGGCGCCGGGCGGGGTCGTCGATCCCGACGGCACCCTCGAGACCCCGGGGTCCGCCACCGTCGCGCCCAACATCCAGCCCGTGCTCGACACGCGCGGATCGCTCAAGGACGGCGCGTTCGCGCCCTTGTCCGAACTGAACCCCGTGCCCTTCCCGGACGACTTCGTGGACGCCGTGCCGGGCTCGACGGTGTTCACCGACGTGGGCACGCAGCCTTCCACGCACAAGTCCGGGGGCTCGACGCAGCGCAACATGGCCGAGGTCATGTCCGCCGAGGTGGCCGACCTGCGCACGCGGCGTGCGTTCATGACGCCCTGGCGCAGCCCGCTGCTGGTGCACACCGGCGGCGCCGCCGTGTCGCGCTTCAGCGGGTCGTCCCCGGGCAACCCGCCGTACCTGGACCCGGGTCTGTGCGATTGGACCATCGACCTGCTGGGCCGGCTGCAGGTGCAGTTCGCGCCGTTCTCGCTGGAAGAGGGCTTCGATGACCTGTGGCTCACCTCGTGCCGCGAGGCGTTGCTGTCGCCCTTCGTGCCCGACCTCGATGCAGACCTCGTCGCGCGCTACCGGGACGAGGCCGAGGACCGCGGCTGGAACCTGCTGATCCTGACCGACCTGGACACGCTCGACGACGTCGTCTCACCGCAGTTCACCGGCGGCACCATGTTCGTGGAGCCCGGCGTGGCCAAGGTGCGCATCTACGACTCGAGCGCCGGAGGGACGGGGCTCACGTGGGCCGCCGCCGGTTACCTCGACATCGCCCTGCCGCCCAAGAGCAACGCCGCCCAGGTGTCGATGGTGAACATGCTCTTCGGCGATGGGACCCTGGGGCTGGACGTGCTCACCGACACGACGATCCTCCCGGTGCGCGCCGTCAACGCCGGCACGAACACGCTCGCGGGCGGTGTCGACATGACGGTCATGACCGACGGCATCAACCTGATGGTGTCGGCCGCCCAGACCACGCTGCCCACGGCGCCGTCACCGGCGATCGAACTCGTCGTCGACAGCTCGCTCGTGGTCGGTCCGGTCAGCGCCCACTCGGTGGAGGACGGCGTGATCGTGTTCGACGAGTTGTTGTCCGACGCCACGGGCACCCCGCCGGGGGTCTACCATCCCAAGGGAACGCAGCAGCTCCAAGCGGGCGAGCAGGACCCGAACATCAGTCTGAACACGGACTTCAGCCGGGGTCTCGGCATCGCCAAGGACCTCGACAGCACGATCCGCTACATCCGTGCCGACCTGGACCTGTCGCGCATCGACATCACCGATCTCGACACGGCGATCCAGGCGGTGGACACGAAGCTGACGGCGCGCGCCAGCGCCGGCTTCGACGTGCGCGCGGGGCGGGAAGCCTACGAGGAGTTGAGGTTCGTCTTCGAGAACGATCCCGATCGCCTCGAGAAGCTGATCGCGGGTCTGCTGCGCATCGAGCAGATGATGTTCCTCGATTACGCGTCGGCTCCCAAGCAGCTCACCGCGGTCGACCTCGACGGCAACGGGGTGGAGGGGGCCACGGTCCAGCTCGAGTTCCCGATGCAGAACCACGCGCGCCGCGACACGACCCTGCCCACCGACTCGAGCGGTCAGACGACCCTCGACCCCGACCCGATCGATCCCACCGTCGACCAGAGCGCGCGCGTCTGGGACTTCGCCAACGAGGTGTTCGGCCCGGTCCTGCCCCTCGGCTCAGGGGATCCCCACATCCTCGAGATCCACGTGCAGCACCCGGCGTACCAGACCCAGGCGGTGCTCACCGTGGACCTCACGCTGCCCTGAGCGCTGCTGTACGCGACACGGGCAGTGCCCGTGGGGCGCGCGTCCATGGCGCGATCTGCCTGGCGGCGCGCCCGACAGCGCGAAGGACCGGGTCGGCGCTCAGAGATAACCGAGCTGACGCAGCTGCTCCGCCGTGGCCGGGTCGGGCGGCTCGGCGCGGCGGGCGGCGCTGCGGGCCTGAGGTGCCTGGGCCCGGACGCGCTCGGCGTAGTCCGCCAGCACCGCGGTGAGGGCCGCCACGCGATCGCGCAGGCTGGTCGACCTGTCGGCGCTCTCGGTCGGGTCGGCGGCGAGGTCGTACAGCTCGCGCCGCACGGGTTGGCCGAAGGGGTCCGGGCGTGGGACGCTGCCGTCGAGCATGGCGGCGATCAGCTCGTCGTAGCCGGCGGCCAGTTCGACCCGGTGCGCGACCGGTGCGTCCCGGATGACCTCGATCAACTTCGTCTCGGCGCGCATCGCCGCGCGCAGGATGCACAGCTCGGGGATCACGAGTTCGGAGATCACGGCGCCGCGGTCGGGCGGGCTTGTCGTGCCCGGCAGCAGTGAGCGTCCGTGCACGGGCGCGACGCCCGTGTCGCCGCTCCCGTCGTGCGGCGGGCCGGTGCCCGATCGGCCGGCGTCGGATCCGGCGGCGCGTGACGGGGTGGCGGCCGGAAGTGCGTACAGCTCGGCGAGGGTCGCCGTCACGTCCAGCAGCGAGACCGGGTCCGACACGACGTTGCCCGCATCGATCCCGGGGCCGCGCAGGACCAGCGGGACGCGGATCGACTCCTCGTACAGCGTCCAGGCGCTGCCCACGTAGCCGTGCTCGAGCAGCTCGATGCCGTGGCTCGACGTGACGATCAGCAGCGTGTCGTCCAGGCGCTCGCGCTGCGCCAGGCCGGCGACCAGGGCTCCGAGGCACGCGTCGACGTAGGCGATCTCCGCGTCATAGCGCGCCACGAGGTCGCGGAAGCCGACCCACTCGCGCACATCGGCGGGGAGCTGGCCGGCGAGCCCGCGCAGGTGCGGCAGCGAGAGCAGTTGCTCGGGAACCGGTGCGTCGATGCCCGCGCGGTAGTCCTGCAGGGGGAGGTGCGGCTCGGAAGCGTCCGCGTAGTCGACGACGAGGAAGCTGGGGTCGTCGCCCGCCGCGTCGAGGATCTCGAGGGCCTTGGCCGTGACCAGCCCCCCGGTCCAGCGGCCGGGTGTCGAGTCCACCTCGACGTCGTCGAACCCGCGGGTGAAGGCGCGCTCGCGCAACTCCGGCACGTTGCTGATCAGGCCGGTGCGCCGGCCGGCCCGCAGGAAGCGTCGCGGCAGGCTGAGCAGGCTCTCGTGGGGCGTGGCCTCGCGCAGGCCCACGGCGCCGCCCGCGCTCGGCAACCGTCCGGTCCACAACGCCGACAGCGATTGACCGCGGGCGGACGATGCCGCGTAGGCCCGGTCGAAGCGCAGGCCCTCGGCGGCCAGGCTGTCGAGCTGCGGCGTGATCGGGCGCTCGTAACCGTAGGCACCCACGTGATCGGCGCGCAGCGAGTCGATGATCACGAGCAACACGTGGCGGGGTGCGCTGCGCGTGGCCTCGTCGGCGGCCCCTGCGTCGTCGACGCCGGCCTGTCCGGGTGGCCCTGCCGGCCCGCAGGCGGCCACGAGCAGCGTGATCATCGCCGCCGGGAGCAGGGCGCCGGTCATCGCGGTTGCTCCACGGCGTCGCTCGCGTCGGGAGCGTCGGCGGCGTCGGCCTCGCGTGCACGGCGGTCGGCCTCGAGGTCGAAGCCGGGTGACGGGCGCGCCGTGCGTTCACCGAGGTCGAGCGGAGAGACGGCGGGAGGGGGCAGTGCGACGTCGGCGGCCGGTGGTGGGATGTCCCGTGTCGCCAGGGGGGGCGGCGGATACAGGCTCGGCAGACGTTCGCTGCGGTAGATGGTCCAGCCGAGGCTGGGGTCGTCGACGACCACTTCGAAGACCACGTGGGCCGGGGTGGTGCGGGTCACCTCGAGCACGCGGGCCCACTTCTGCCCGTGTGCGGGGTGCACGGCGGGCTTGCCATCCGGCGTGCGCACGCGGCCTCCGTCGGTGATGAGCACGTTCCCGGTCAGCGGCAGCCAATCCGTTTCGCCCAGGAACGGGGTGAAGAAGACCTCGCCCGGCCGCCCGCCGTAGCGCCACAGCTCCCGGAACTCGCCGGCCTGTTCGTCGACGGCGAACTCGACGGCGCGGCTGAAGCTGTCCTCGGCGCGCATCTTCGGTGCGTAGGGAAGCGCGCGGTACTTGCCGTTGTCGAACATCAGCAGCGTCCTCTGCGGCGTCCAGCGCGCCGCGTGCTGGTGGAACGGGTACAGGCCCTCGCCCACCGGCGTCAGCAGCTTCTCGCGCCAGGCCTGGTCCCAGCCCGACGGGAAGCCGAGGATCCACTCCAACTCGCCGGTGGCGCGGCTCAACTTGAACACGGCGTCCTGGTGGTAGCTCGACACGATCAGGGCGTCGTCGCGCTCGTCGTAGAAGACCGAGTTGACGTGGGCCCAGTCGCGCAGCGGTGCCGCAGGGTCGTTCTTGTAGACGCCCATCCAGAAGCCCCAGTCGAGGGACTCGTAGCCGATGCGGTACGGGTCGAGGATGTCGAGCATCCTCCAGCGCTTCACGACCTCGCCATCGGGTGCGATCTCCAGGATCACGTCACCCACGACCCAGGCCGGGCTGCGCGGCACGGTCGGGTCCTCTTCGCTCGCGGGGTACGACGGGAAGTAGCGCTGCTCGGTGCTCAGGCAGAGCAGATGGCCGTTGGGCAACTGGGACACGTCGTGGTGGATCGTGCCGGTGTCGACGGGGATGGCGTCCGCCGGCGCGAGCTTGCCCGGGAAGCGGGTGGCGTTCCACTCGCGCACCACGTGCCCGGTCATGTCCATCTCGACCACGTTGCCGAGGGTGCCGTAGTAGAAGAGCAGGTGGCCGCTGCGGGCGCGCTTGACCTCCGAGATGGCGTACGGCGCGTCGTAGAACCAGACGACGTCACCGTGGGCGTCGAGCGCCACGAGGGCGGTGAAGAACTGGTCGCGATCACCGCGCCCGGGCCAGCGCTGGCACGGCAGCAGGGTCACGCCGGGCTCCATGCGCCGGGGTCGGCTCACGGTCACGTGCAGCGGCGGGAAGCCGTCGGGCAACGGTGGGGCGGTCCAGTGCCAGGCGGGCGCGGTCATCGTCAGCCCGTCGGCATCTTCGACACGCAGCGTCACGGCGTGCTCGCTGCCTGCGTGGAAACCCAGCAGCAGCAGCTCGTGTTCAGTGGCCGGTTCGGGCCAGTGCTCGAGCGTGACGGGTCGTTCGCCAGCGTCGATCACGACCACCGGCACGACCGGGCGATCGGTCTCGAAGCGCACGGTCACGACCAGTGGCACGCGAGGGTCGGGGTTGGGCTCCCAGGTCAGCCCAGTGATGACCGGGACCGCCGGCGCGTCCGGCGGCGTGGGCGGCGCGCACCCGGGCAGGAGCGGGAGCAATCCGGCGAACAACCCGACGAACAGGCGCGCGCTCAACACGATCGGAGTCCATCGGGAGCGGGACGGCGGCAGGTCACCGCCCGAGTATCCTCTACGGGCACGCCCCCGAACAGGGGCGCGAGCCACGCTGCGCCCCGAGTCTCGCGTGAACCGTCGCGTGAACCGTCGCGTGAACCGGCGCGTGAACCGTCGCGTGAACCGGCGCGGCGACCGGCGCGGCGACCGGCGCTGAGTTCAGAAGCTGGGGTGACGTCCGGCGCGGTAGAAGGCCTTGTTCGAGAGCAACAGGTCGCCGCCGGGGTCGGCGAGCGTCCACTGGAACCGGAAGCGCAGGCCGGCGGGCACACCCTCGGCAGGGAACGGGAGGAACTTGCCGACGTTGCCCTGTGCGTCGGTCGACAGCAGGAACGACAGGTCGTCGGCCAGGTAGAGCGGGGCGAACACGTCGAGCGGCGCGCCGGGCGCGACGACCTCGATCGACAGCAGTGCCGGCGTCGTCGGCGGTGCATCGTCGAGCCGCACCGACAGGCCGTTGGGCGGGAAGCCCAGTTCGACCAGGGGGCGGTACTGTCCGTCGGCCGACGTGCCGGGCCAGCCGATGTGGCTCAGGTCCGGCACCGCCGCGACGACGTGAACGATGTCGGGGTGCAGACCCGCGATGCCCGAACGCGGTACCGGCGTGAGCAACCCGGGCACGTCGTGGTCGACCGTGGCCAACCAGAAGGCGGGAAACCAGATCAGGTGGTTGGGGCCACTGGGTGTCGTCATCCAGCACTCGTGCACGCGATCGGTGATCACGATCAGGCCGCGATCGGACTCGGGGCGCATGTCCGACACGACGTCCTGCGGACCGTGGGCCGGATGGCAGGTGTCGGACGGGGAGGGCGAGGTCTGGTTGGACTGGTTCACGCCGATGACGCCGCCGGGTAGATCGGACTGGATCATGACGCCGAAGTTGTGCAAGTCGGACTCGAGCGCGTAGATGTCGCTGTGGGTCGCGTGGGTCTCGATCCGGTCCCACTCGGTGCTCTGGGAGAAGAGCTGGGGCACACCGCCGCCGCCGAACGCGCGCTGGATGCCCGCGCTGCCCATGACGAAGACCTCGAGCGGGTGGCGTGTGTCCTGCACCGCGAGGGCGCGTCCCTGGCCCACGTCGATGTTGCTGTTCCACACGGCGAGGTCGTCGCCCGTTGCAGCATCCGGTCGGGCCAGGCTGAGGACGCGACCGGCGGACGACTCGAGCACGTACAGCACGTCGAGCGCGTAGGCGTAGTCGAGGTCGTCGAAGTCGCCGGCCCGCAGGTGTTCGACCGAGCGCAGCGCGCCGTCGTGCCCGAGCGCCACGCGGTAGAGCGCGCCCGGCCCGTCCGGACCGGTCTTCGTGGTCACCAGGAACAGGACCGAGTTGCGGATCCACTCGATGCGCGGCCGGTGCAGCGCCGCGCCGCCGGTGAGCCCGAAGTCCTCGGCCGTGGCGACAGCGAAGAGGTCGGGTACGTCGTTGCTCGTGCCGACGGCGGTGCGCGGCACGACGAAGAGACCCTGCGACGTCACCGCCACCGTGGTGTGGTCGGGCAGCAATCGCTGCGCACCGAGGGCCGAGGACAGTGCGAGCAGTGCGATGCCCACCCGCGTGCAGATCGACTTCATCGTCCATCTCCCGGAGGAATCCCGAGCAGACGATGATAGGCCGCCCACGACGTCTTGTGTGCACGGATGTAGACCACAGGAGCTGGAAAGGCCATTGCGCGTGCGGCTGTCCAATCCGGCCCCCAGGTGACAAGATCAGAGACACTTGGCAGCCCGGCCCCCGACCCTCCGATGACAGAGGACCACCGCATGCACCGTTTCGCCTCGATGTTGCTCACGACCATCACCCTCGCCTGCCTGACCGGCGACGGTGGCGCGCAGACGCTCAACGGCACCTTCGTCGAGCCCGATCACCGTGGCAGCTTCCAGCCGTGGTTCATCTCGGTGGGCCCGACGACGGCGGGTCCCATGAGTTGCACCCACGCCACACCGATCGGCGGGTACCCCGCGGAGGACGAACCGTTCGAGATCGAGCAGATGATCCACGAAGTGCAGCACCTCGGAACGGTGCCGCTGGTGATCCCCGGGCCTCCGTTCCCGATCATCATCTACATCGAGTACTACAGCGACGACATGACCTACTACCCGCAGCTCGACGTCCTCGTGAAGGACGACATCACCTACGTCGCGGTGTGAACCGGCCGGTTCCGTTGGCGAGCGCGCCTGCCGGGCGTCCCCTGGATCGGCTCAGACGATCGGCGCTGCTCGCCGTTGCTTGCGACTCTGGCGCAACCACAACTGGTACATCGCCATGCGCGGGACCCGACTCTTGATGGCCCGGATGCGCTGGACGTCGGCGACGAACTGGGGGCCGTGGTCGTCCGAGCACGGGTCCAGGAGCAGCTGCGCCCACTTGGGCGACAAGCCCTGCTTGAGGGCCGTCTTGACGAGCCGGTATCGGTCGACGCGTTCGAGTCGCCCGCTGCCGTCGACGGACCGCACCCGCGGGACGTCGATCAGGCTCGTGCGCACGGGACTGCCGGCCGGGTGCACCAGGATGTTGCGCACGGCGAGGTCGCCGTGCGCCAGGCCGAGTGCGTGCAGCTCCTCGAGCGTGGACCCCGCGCTGCGCAGGACTTCCGCCTGTTCGTCGTCGGGGGCAGCCGTCACGTCGGCCAGCTCCTCGATCCACTCGGCCAGGCTGCAGCTCTCTTCGTAGCACTCGGCGATGAGGAAGGAGCGCAGCGGGATGCCGGCCCGGCGCTCGGTCCCCCAGGTCACGACCCTCGGCACGTGCAGCCCTTGCTCGCGCAGCCGACGCAGCATCGACGCCTCGTGTTCGATGTCCCAGCGTTGCCTCCAGCGCTGCTTCTTGCGGATCAACGGGATGCGCAGGCCCTTCACGAAGAACGTCTCGTCGCCCGTCCGCAGCCGCCCGTTGGCACGCCACTTGCCGGGAGCGATGGGAACATGGCGCCAGCCGTTCTCGAAGGCTCCCCGATCGTCGCCGCCCTGGGGCAGCAGCGGTGTGGGGCGCAGCACTTCGACGACGTAGCGAGTCATGAGGCCTCGGGCGGCGGGTCGGTTGCGAGCAGCGGCAGGGTCTCGGGCGTTGTGGAGGAGCGACCGATCATCGCAGACGGCGCCCGCCCTTCACAGCGGCCGATCGGGGCGGCAAGAGGGGAACTGCCGTGGCGCGCATTGCAGCCTGAGGGGCCGTCGGTGCGCCTACAGGCTTCCGCGGACGTGTCGGCATGACCGAACTGTCATCTGCATTCCCCGTACGATGCGTTGTCAGTAGGCTCGCCTCGGCGGTTCGGTCTTGCGCGGCCGAGCGCATCAAGTGATCTTCGGTCCACGAGCTGGCGGGAGGGACTCACCGGATGGTTGCTGCACGAGCACGGCTGGGTCGCGCGTGGGGTGAGCTGAGGCGCAGGATCTCCTGGGCCAGTCTGGTGCTGCCCTGGGGGATCTTCCTGCTCCTGTTCTGGGCGACGCTGAACGGGTACATCGCGCCCCGGAAGAAGACCCTGGAGGTCGTCGCCCTGGTGATCCTCTACGTCGCGGTGGGGACCGCACTGCTGCGCTACGTGTTCGGTCGCGAGCCCTTCTTCCTCTGGTTGACGCTGCTCTGCACGGTCTTCACGCTGCGGGAGCACCACGTCGCTCATTCGAAGAACGGCGTGTTCATCGGGGCGGGCCTGCTGACCTTCTACGCATGGCGCAACCGCGCGCGCCTGCGGCCGTTCGTCGATTGCCGGAGAGTGATGTCGACGCTCACGGCCGTGGTCGTGTCCTACTACATCGCCTGGTCGCTGGATGCCCGCATGTGGCGGCCGTGGCTCCCGGGGACGAAGAAGGCGGTCTGGTCACCTGTCGAGGAGTCCATGGAGGTCGTTGGCCACGCCCTGCTGCTGACGGCTGCGATCTTCGCTGTGCTGCTGGCGCTGCGCCAGGCCCGGACGGCGGCGGGCGCGACCTCCGCCACGAGCCCTGTCACGGGCGGCTCCGGCCGCTGAGGCATGCGGCTTCCCGCTTGACCACCTTGGATTCGGCAGAGCAGGTCTGCGATGCTTGGCGAGTTCACGATCACTCTCTCGAGCCCGAATCCCCATGAGATCCCGTTCCTGGCTGCTGCTCGCGACTGCTTCGCTCCTCGTGTTCTCCGGGTGCAAGGCGATCGCCACGATCCTGCTGATTCCCGTCATGGTGGTGGGCGTCGTCTTCGGCGGGCTCGCCTCGATCTTCGTCTCTGCGGACGGACTGACGGATGACGCCGAGCTGCGCGCCGGCGGCCTGCGCATCGACGAGCGCGTCCTGGAAGTGCAGGTCGATGCGGACATGACCTTCGAGGGGTCCTTGCTCGTCGTGTCCACCGTGACGAGCGCCGCGGGACTGGCCGAGGCGCAGCAGGCCTCGCTGTCCTACGACCCACGCTCACACGGGCTGGAGCTGGTGTCGGCCAAGGTCGTGAACCCCGACGGATCGGTGTACGAGGTGAGCGAGAACCAGATCTTCGAGCGCCCGAGCGACGTCGCGCTGGGTGCGCCTGGTTACGTCAGCAGCATGACCAAGTCGGTGCTCTTCCCCCAGCTCACGATCGGCTCGCAGACCCATGTGGAGTGGCGCTTCGAGCAGGAGGCCCAGTCGCTGCGAGGGTTCACCTACGCCTGGCGACCGTCCTTCGCGATCCCGGTGACCCATTCGCGCATCCGGATCAGCTACGACGAAGCGGTCCCGCTGCGCTTCCACGGCGACAGCCCGTTCGAGGTCGCGCAGAGCAGTGCAGGTGGCCGGCGTGTCGTCGAGGCCACGCTGCGAGACTACGCAGCCCAGACCCCGGAGCGAGCCATGGTCGGGCCGGGCGACGTGTGCCCCCGGTTCGTCGTCACGACGCACGAGAGCTGGGAGGCCATCGGCGCCACCCTGCACGAGGCCGTGGCCGAACGCGTCGAGGTCACGCCGGAGATCGAGTCACTCGCGGCCCAGATCGTCGGTGAGCGCCAGGGGCTCGACGCCGCGCGCGCCATCCACCGCTGGGTGTGCGAGAACATCCACTACGTCGTTGTCTACATGAACCAGGCGGATAGCTGGGTCCCGCACCCGGCCTCCGAGGTCCTCGCGAACCGCTACGGCGACTGCAAGGACAAGCACGTCTTGAGCGCGTCGTTGCTCGCCGCGCGCGGGATCCAGGCCGAACCGGTCCTGGTGAACTTCGATCGCGGCTTCGAGCCCTTCGCCCTGCCGACTCCGCTGCAGTTCAACCACTGCATGACCTACCTGCCCGAGTTCGACCTCTACTCGAATCCCACCGATCCCTATCGCGATCTCGGTGATCTCGACACGGTGCTCTCGGACAAGTTCGTCGTCATCGGCTCGCCCCAGGGGCGCGTCGCGCGGACTCCGGGAGGCTCGGCGGACAGCAACCGCTACCGGGTCGCCCACCAGGCGGTCATCGGGCCGGACGGCATCGTCTCGGGTCACAGCGTGCTCGACTTCGAAGGCCGCACGTCGGGGCGGCTGCGGCGCACGCTTGCGCTGGCCGCCGCACCGGACCAGGCGGCCGACAACCTGCTCCACGCCGGGGCGCTGGGAGGGCACGGCGAACTGCAGACGACCGATCCGACGAACCTCGACGTCCCGCTCCACTGCGAAGGGGAGTGGACCAGCGACATCCCGATCGAGGTCTCGCCCCAGATCCACTTCATGACGCCTGTCGGCATCGACCTGGTGAATCCACAGCTCCTGCGCGCCTTCCTCTCCTCCGAGGAGCGACGCTACCCGATCCTGATCGCGGCGCTCGAGATCACCTGGGATTTCGAGCTGCAGTTGCCGGCCGGTTACAGGCTCGACACGTTGCCCCGGGGGCGCAGCGTCCAGAACCGGGCGGGGCGCTTCGAGAGCAGCTACCGGGCCGCAAGCGAGTCCCGCGTGATCGTGCGCCGGACGCTGCGCATCGAGCAGGACCGCTTCCTCGCGGAGCACTACGCCGACCTGCGCGCCATCCTGCGCGCAGCGGTGATCGACATGCAGACGATCCTGAGCGCGAGCGAGCTGAGTTCGTGAGCATTGGCGGCCGGCGCCGAAGCGTCAGTCGGACAACAGCACAAACGTGAGGTTGTTCACCGCGTGCGCGAGGATGCCGGGCACGAGGCTGCCTCGTACGCAGTCCGTCGGGACGCAGGAAGCGCAACGCGACGGCCGCCGCGATCAGCGTCAATCCCGTGGAGACGACAACGCTGGCCAGGGGGGCTTCGCCCTCCGTGTCGACGACCACCCCGCCCTGCCGCGCGACGAAGACACCGACGTAGACGGCGATGATGGCGAGCACGCAGCGGCGGTCGGCCTGCGCGGATGCTGCGAGGCTTTTGGGCGACGGCGGGCTCGGTGGCGCTCATGTCGCGCTCCCCTTCGTTCCCGCGCTCCCCACGCCGACGCTTCCCCGCGTCGTCGGGAACTACCGTAGCGCGAGCCGGCTGGGACGTAAACCTGCGCCCCGTTGAGGGCGGTGCCGGTCGCCGAGAAGCGACACACGGCGCGCCGCGTGGCAGCCGTACACGGTCCGGATGCGTCGGGTCGGGAGGGCCCCGTCTGCTCCGAATCGGACTACGATGAGCTCCCCCGACAACAGGAGGCTCGATGATGTTCGTACGTATCTGCACAGGGCTCGTGGTGTTGCTCCTGGGTGCGGTCTCGGCGCAGTCCGCCGCTCGGGACACGACCTCCCTGCCGGCGGGCGCGATGCGCCTGCTGGATCTGACGGGAGACGGCCTGCTCGACAGGTTGCAGCTCGGCCCTGACGGCGCGCTGATCGTCGAGGTGAACCGCGGCGCGCGCAGGTTCCATGCGATTCACCAGGAGTTGCCTCGGGTGGAGGTCACCGCGGTGCTGGCCGGAGACCTCGATCGGGATGGCCTGATCGACCTGTATCTCGTGAGCCCGGGGCCCGACGTGGCGTTGGTGGGTGACGGCAGCGGCTGGTTCCGGGAGGCTACGCAGGCGTTGGGGCTGTTGGAGATGGGCGTCGGTCTGGGCGCCATGCGTCAGGACGTCGATGGCGACGGCCTGGCCGACCTGCTGCTGCGCAACGCGACGCGCGACGTCCTGTTCTGGGCCCGCGCCGATGGCACCTACGAGCAGACCCACGACGGGGCCGGGCTTTCGGGCGCCGGCGCCCATGCGCCACTCCTGCCCGGCGTCGCCGTGGGGGGGCCGCCGGGCGCACCGATCGGTGCAGGCGAGGCGAACGATGGGATCGGTGCAACCGATGCGTCACCAGCAGGCGCGGCCCTGGGCGGGACGTCTGCGTCGATGCACGCAAGCGGCGCAGCCCTGGCTCCGGCTCCCGAGCCCAGCTCTCCCGCCGGCGCGGGTATCCAGCCGAGTCCCGGCACGCCTGACCAGGACGTCGGTCGTTCGGCCAGCCAGGGGCTCGGCAACCAGCTCGACGCACGCTACGTGAACGACGACGCGGGCGAGGTCGACGCGGCGGACGTCGTGGACGGCTCACTCACCGGCGCCGACGTCTCCACCAGTACGGGCGACGTTGCACACACCGGCGGCAGCGTGGGCATCGGCACGAGCACGCCCAGCGAGTCGCTGCACGTGATCGGCACGGTGCGCGCCGAGGCTGCGGACTTCGGCAGCCCGGCCCCGATCAAGAGCGCCGTGTTCGGGTGGGGCAGTCTGCAAGCCGACGAGTACACCGAGTACGGCGGGACGGGTGTCTACGGTCTCGGGGGTGAGACGATCAGCGTGGGCAGGGGCGGCACGGGTGTGATCGGCCGCGGCGGACCGGGAGTGTATGACCGCGGTTTCGGAGTGCAGGGCATCGGCTATCCCGGCGTGCGCGGCGACGACCTGTTCTCGGTCTTCGGCGGCATGGGCGTCTTCGGGCAGAGCGATTCCTACGGAACCGGCGTCTACGGAATCAACACCAACGGAGTGGGCGGAGCCGGCATCAAGGGCATCTCCCAGGGCGCCGGGCACGGCGTCTACGGCGTGGGCAGGACAGCGGCCTACGCGGGCGTGTACGGTCAGATCGACGACGCGGGCAGCACCGCGCCGGCCGTCATGGGCCGCACCTACTCCGCAACGGGTTACGGCGTGCTGTCCCTCGGCGCGTCGGGCACCACCGGCCAGAAGAACTTCCTGCAGCCCCATCCCAGCGATCCGTCGAAGGTGATCGCCTTCACGTCGCTGGAGGGCAACGAGTCGGGGACGTACTTCCGTGGCAAGACGTGGCTCTCCGGAGGTGTGGCCGTCGTGTCGGTGCCGGAGGCGTTCCGGCTGGTCACGGCGCCCGATGATCTCTCGGTCCAGTTGACGGCGTCCGCCGGCGCGCGGGTGTGGTTCGACGCGTACGACCTGGACGCGATCGTGATTCGCGGCGATGCCGACGTAGAGGTGCACTACATGGTCAACGGCATCCGCCGTGGCTTCGACAGCAACCGCACGCTGCGCGACAATCGCGTCTTCGTTCCCAGGTACCGCGGTGTGCCCTTCGCCACCGAGTACCCGGAGGAGCTGCGCCGGATCCTGGTCGCGAACGGAACGCTCAACGCCGACTTCACACCCAACGAAGCGACGGCGGCCAGGCTTGGGTGGACGTTGCGCGACCTGGACCCGGACCGCCCGCCCAAGAGCCACCGTGCCGCGCGCAGGAGCTGGGACGCAACCCGCGCCGCGCCGGCACCGCACCAGGCGTTCACCCGACCCGCTGAACCCCGGCGCTAGCCTCGCTCCTCACCACTCTGCTGCGGAGACACGGGCTGGCAGCCTGTGCGGATGGTGCTCCCGTGCCGTTGGGCCGATCGTGGGCGTGGATGATTCTCCGCACGCGCTGCTAGCGCAGGTACCCCAACGCCCGGAGCTGCTGCAGCTCCTCCGAGCCGAGGGGGGCGGTGTCGTCGTCCTGAGCGTCGTGTGAGCGCGCGTCCAGCGTGGCTCGGCGCCAGGCGTCGAGCTGCTCGCGCAGTTCGCGCACGACCTCGGGGTGCGCGTCGGCCAGGTTGATGCGGTCGTCGGGGTCCGCGGCGCGGTCGAACAGCTCGAACTCGGGTTGGTCGGGGCGCGCGCGGCGCACGTGGTGCACGAGCTTCCAGCGTTCCGTGGCGAAGGCGTAGAGCTCGGTCATGGGTGGGGGCGGGACGCCGCGACGGGTGGCGGCCTTGGCCGTCACCGCCGGGCGTTCGCGCCATGCGTCGGTCGTGTCGCCCCGCCCGGTGTCTGGCAGCAGGAGTGGCAGCATGCTCTGGCCCTGGACGGCTGCCGGCGTGTCCAGCCCGGCAAGCTCCAACAAGGTGGGCATGATGTCGATGCTCTGCACCAGCGTGTCGACGGCCCGTTCGGCGGGCAGCCCGCCCGGCCAGCGGAAGACGAGCGGCACGTGGCTCAGTTCGCTGTAGACGCTCTGCCCGTGGAACATGCGTCCGTGGTCGAGGAGCTCCTCGCCGTGGTCGCTGGTGAAGACCACCAGCGTGCGTTCGTCGAGGTCGAGATGGCGCAGCGTCTCCATCAGGCGGCCCAGCTCCACGTCCATGGAGCGTATCGAGCCGTCGTACCAGTCCTTCAGGTGCTCCACGTAGGCGCCCGGGTCGACGCCGGCAGCGTCCAACTCGTCCGCGGTGGCCATGCCCAGCTTGCGCAGCACGGGATGCTCGATGTGTGCGCGCACGGCCTGCAGCCGTCGGGTGTGATCGGCGTGCGCCGACCCGGCGGCCCAGCGGGTGTCGTTGGGCTGCGGGGGCAGGTACGGATCGTGCGGGTCGAACAAGTGCAGGAAGACGAAGAAGGGCTCGGCGGCGTGCTCCTCCAGCCAGGGTGCGAGGCGGTCGACGTAAGGTCGGGCCGTCTTGCTGTGCCGCTCGGTGGGCAACGAGCTGGCCTCGTGCACGGTCTCGAAGCCGTGATGCAGGTTGCTGAAGCTGCCGGTGAAGACGACCGAGGACATCGAGAGCGTGGCGTAGCCCGCGTCGCGAAACACCTCGGCGAGCGTCGTGACCGCGTGCGGCAGGCGCTGGCCGAAGTCGGTCACGGCGTGGGTCGTCGGGTGCAGTCCCGTGAGCAGGGAGGTGGCCGAGGCCTTGGTCCACGTGGCCTGGCTGATGCAGTCGCGGAAGTGCACGCCCTGCCGCGCCATGCGGGTCAGGTTCGGCGCCGTCTCGCGTTCGTATCCCAGCAGCTCGAGGTGGTCGGCGCGCAGCGTGTCGCAGAGGATCAGGATCACACCCTGAGGCCGGTTGCCCGTTCCGTCCGGGTGCCCCGACTGCGTGGAATGCCCCGACTGCGTGGATCGCCCCGAGCGTACGGCGGGGCTGCCCCAGAGGCCCACGCCTCCCGGTTCCTCGGACGCCACGCTGAGCGCGAGTGTCACCCGTTGGCCGGCCCAGGGCGACAGGTCGAGCGACACGTCCTCCCACTGACCGGTGCGTGCGAGCGTGCGTTCGAAACGCGTCTGTTTGCCGGGCGTGCCCGAACGCGGCGTGACGTCGATCACGAACTCGAGCGGTTCCGGCTGGAACTTGCCCAGGCTCGTCTCGAAGCGCGGACGGCTGGGCAACTCGAGCTCGAAGCTCAGTCTCTCGGGGCTGCGTGCGACGAGCGACTCCTTGAAGATGCCGCCCTGGCCTTCCCACGACGCGCCGCCGGGCAACTCGGCCAGGTGCTCCCGGCTCCAGATCAGTCGCACCCACTCGATCTCGAACGTGGCCCCGGCCGTGTCCGTCGGCCTCAGGAACACGTGACGCAGTGCGGGTGATGCCACGCTGAACGGAGGTGTGAGCCGGTAGGTGTGGAACTCGTCGCCGGCGACGAGCGGCGTGCTGATGGGATCCTGGGTGTCCCACCACTCGCGGAAGGCAGCCGCGTCGACCTGCTCCTGGGCGCTGCCGCCGAACCACAGGTCGAACCCCTGGTCCACGCGCATGCGGATCTCGACCGCCTGCAGCAGGTCCGGCGGGTCGAGGTCGGGACGCTGGACGTGGAGCACCGGGAACGCGTCCGTGCTCGTGCCGGTCAAGCGACCGTCCGCCACGCTGAGTCCGGATACACCCGGTCCTGCATGCCAGGCGGGAGACGCAGCGCTCTCGAGCACGCGCTCGGCCGTGTCGAAGCGCCATGCGGTGAGTGGCTTGGCACGTGCGGGGACGGGTCCCGGCCGTTCGATCCGCGCGTCGCCGACACGGTCCACGAGGCGGATCACGTGGTCCCGCGTGCGGTCCGCCGGCGGTTGCCGGGCGTCACACGCCGCGAGGATCGAGAGCGTCAGGGCCAGGTATGGGCGCATGGGGGCGCGCTCGGTGAGGAGCCGGGCGGTGAGCGGGTGAGCGACAGGCTCTCCCGTCACTGCGAGCATAGGAAGGCGATCAGGGGCTGCTGGATGTTGTCCCAGAGTGCCTGATCGTTCGGCTCGAACACGACCCTCTGAGTGCTCCGGGCGCGCCTCGCGTGGTCGGCGCAGCGAACGTGCCGTCGCCGTTGCCGAGGCGCAGGGTCAGCGTGCCGTCGTGAATCTTGTCGTTCGTGCGTCGCGGGTTCACGGCCGCCCGTGCCGGGGAGGATACCCGACTTGGGCGGCCGTGAGACGGCGGTGGCTACGTCTCAGACCGACACGGTGATCTCGCTCAGGTCGACGTCGAAGAAGCAGCCGCAGCAGCTCGCGCCGAGAGTCACGGTCACCGTGGCCGCGCCCGCGGGAGCGCGTTGGGTGTTGCTGCCGGAGGCCGTGCCCGGGCAGCCCGTGATCGGGACGGTGACCTCGGTGGTCGAGATCGTGGCGCCGCCGGCCGTCCTCCAGGTCCAGGTGAAGACGAGTTCGTCCACGCCGAAGAAGCAATCGGCCGTCTGCGACGCGGTCCAGTTGCTGCCGGCGTCCCCCGAGCCCGGCTCGAGTGACGTGTCGGAGACGCTGGGGTCGCCGCAGGCCTGCTCCTGTCCGTCGGCGGCGTTGTCGGCCTTGACGCCGAGCCACTGATGGCCGGTGGTGGAGAGCGTGTCGTGGAAGGTCGTGGTGAACACCGGGCCGTGTCCGACCATGGGTGAGGCGGTGCCCTCCTTCGTGCTGGCGAGGAAGGTGATCAGGCTCTCGAAGCCCGGCGGGTTGGTGCGCGCGAAGACGGTGACCGGAACGCCGTCGACGATCGGGCCCGCGGGCGTGTGGCCGAGGATCTCGACTTCGTACGCGTCCACCTCGATCGCTGCTGCGCCGGGCAGTGTCGTGCCGATCAAGTTCACACCCGGGCGTCCGACGGAGACGATTCGATCCTGCCCCAGGGCGAGCGGCCCCTCGTTCAGTCTCCATTCCACGATCGAGGCGAAGATCTCGGGTTGCACCGGGGCCGAGAGACGGAACTGGCGCTCCACCGAGGTGAGGTAGGTCCCGTCGCCCACCTGTTGGAACGCGGCGACCGAAGGCTGGAAGTACGGCACGAGGCTCTCCGGCCCGGTCATGCCGTTGTGCATGTCGATCGGAACGGCGGTCGCTGTGATCGGCCCCACGTGGATGTCCGCGAGATGGACGTCGACCACGTGCAACGTGAACTGGCTGTGGACGAGTCCCATCTCCGGTGACTCGACCCGCACCGTCACGTGGTGTTCTCCGGCGATCGAGGTGTCGCAGCGAGCGTGCGCCCAACCCCGGTCGAGGCCGATGGCTTCCGCTCCTCCCCAGTCGGCCTGGCCCGCATCGACCGGGACGCGGAGACGCACGCGCGTCCCCACCGGGACCGCGAACTCACCTGGTGCCGGGTGCCATCCCGTGGTGAGGCCCTGCAGGGGAGCGAGCTCGATCAGGCCCTGCTTCTCGAGCGCGAGCGGCGCCTGCTGCTCGGTGTCGAGCGAGGGGGTGATCGGTGCCTGGGCGCGTGCCTCGGTGCCGCTGCAGACGGCGGCGAGCAGCGCGGAGGTGAAGGCCGCGATGCGAAGCGCGGGGCGTGACGTATCGAATCGAATGGACATGAAGTCGAACTCCTTGGTTCCTCGTTTCTGCCTTCAAGGTGAACGCACCCGGGCCGTTGGCGATCGCCGATCACGGTGGTGCGCATCCCTCGCTCGCCAGGACAAGCGGAGTTCGGAGCTCGATTGGACCAGGAAAATAGACACGGGGGCGAGCGGGAGGCTTCAGCCCGACACGCCCGACGACGTGTCCTCGTCCAGCGCGTCCGAGATGGCGGCCAGCCCGCGGTAGAGCAGGTTGCGCACGGCGCCCTCGGTGCGCCCCACGTGGTTCGCGATCTCGGAGTACGTGTACCCGCGGACGCGCGCGAGCAGGATGACCTGCTGGTAGTGCCCGGGGAGTCTCGCGAACGCAGCCTCGGCGCGGCCGAGCTCCTCGCGCATGCTGGCGTCGTGGCTCGGGGTGTAGAAGAGCCCGCGCGCGTCGGCCATGACCGACGGCGAGAGGTCAGGCGCCTCGCGCGCGGCGTTGCGCTTCTCGGCCGTGTAGTAGCGGAAACGATCGATGATCTTGCGCTCGGCCGTGCGGTAGAGCCACTGCCTGAAGCCGGCGGGACTCCGGTGTTCGAAGCGGTCGATGTGCTCGATCACCTCGCGACACACCGACTGCACCAGATCGCTGCTCGATTCCTTGGCCTGCACGAGCCGGTCGACGCGCCCGCGCACGTAGGATTGCAGCTCGGGCAGGTGTCGCTCGAGCATCGTCTCGATCGCCATCGACTCATCGAGCGGGCGGGCCTCGTCGGCGTTGCCGCCGTGATCCGCACCGGACGAAGAGGCGGCGGGCCCGTTCGTAGGCGGAGGTGAAGGGGGAATCATGAGCTGCCTGGGAGCCGGAGAGGGCACCCCGAGTCTAACCCGAGCACGGCGTGTGACGCGCCGGTGCCTCCGCCGGTATGTTGTAGACAAAGGAAGTCCCCCCTGATGTCCGCCTCATCACCCGACGATCCCGTCGCCCCGGCCCCGGACGACAACTCCCCGGATGGGGCGGCCGTCGACGACGAGCAGCGCGAGCTCGGTCTCTCGGTCGTCGCCCGTTTGGTCGCGGAGTGCCTCGAGCGCGTGGACCGCGACGGGCCGGAGGCGATCGAAGATCTCTGCCGCGAGAACCCGAGTGGCGCGGACGAACTGCGCGACCGGCTGTCGGCGCTGCGCGACCTAGGACTCCTGACCCAGGGACGCGTCGGTCCCTACCGTCTGCTGCGCACCCTCGGGCACGGCGGCATGGGGCTGGTCTATCTCGCCCGCGACGAACGCCTCGACCGCTTCGTCGCCCTCAAGGCGCTGCCCTCGCGGCTCTCGCTCAACGCACGCGCGCTCAAGCGCTTCCGGCGCGAGATCAAGGCCGCGGCGCAACTGCACGATCCGCGCATCGTGCCGATCTACGACGTCGGTGAGACGGACGGCGTGCCGTACTTCACGATGGAGTACGTCGAGGGCCGCACCCTGGCCGAGACCGTCACGAGCCTCAACGAACGCGGGTTGCGTCCCGGCGATCTGAAGATCGAGCACCTCGCCCAGGCGGCCGACCCGACGATCCCCCCCACGTTCGAGCCGGCGGCGAGCACCAACGGAGAGGGCAACGGGACGGACGCGGCGCGACTCGGCTCGGCTGCGCCCCCCGGCGCGGGCCCGCCGCTCGTGTCCGGCAGCACCGACGACGTGTCGATCCCCGCCCACTGGGGCGCCAGCTACGTCGAGACGATCTGCCACATGGTGTTCGACGTGGCGGGCGCGCTCGAGCACGCCCACGAGCAGGGTGTGATCCACCGCGACGTCAAGCCGAGCAACGTGCTCGTGCGCGGCGACGGCCGGGCGCTGCTGTTCGACTTCGGCCTGGCCATGGTCGAGACCGACGAGAGCATGACCCTCACGGGCGACTTCACCGGCACGCCGTTCTACGTGTCGCCGGAGCAGATCTCCGCCCGCCAGATGTCCCTCGACCGCCGCACCGACGTCTACTCGCTCGGCGTGTCGCTGTACGAGCTGCTCACGCTGCAGCGGCCGTTCACCGGCCGCAACACGCAGGACGTGTTCCGCAACATCCTCGGCCGCGAACCGACGCTCCCGCGCAAGATCAACCCGATGATCCCGCGGGACTTGGAGACGATCTGTCTCACGGCCATCGAGAAGGACCCCGACAAGCGCTACCAGTCCGCCGCCGAGTTCGCCGCCGACCTGCGTCGCTTCCTGAGCTTCGAACCGGTGCGGGCCCGGCCCGTGAGCGCGGTGACGCGGCTCGCGCGCCTGGCGCGCCGCAATCGCGCGGCGGCCATCGCCGTCGCCCTCGGACTCGTGCTCGCCGTCGGGACGCCGGTGGGGTTGTGGCAGGCCAACGCGGCGATCCGCGCCGAGCGCGACGAGGCCGACCGGCAGCGGGGGGTGGCCGAGCAGGAGGCCGAGCGTGCCGGGGCCGCGTCGTCGATCGCCGAGGAGCAACGGGGTGTCGCGGCGGTGAAAGCGCGCGAGGCCGAGGAGCAGCGCAGGGCGGCGGAAGTCGAGGCCGACAAGGTCCGGGTCATCAACCGACTGCTGCTCGAGATGCTCGCGTCGCCGGGACCGCAGTTCGACGGTCGCCAGGTCACGGTGGTCCAGGTGCTGGCGCGCTTCGCCGACCGCATCGGCGCCGAACTCTCCCTCGCCCCGGAGCTCGAGGTGGCGGCGCGGGCCACCATCGGCAACACCTCCATCGGCCTCGGCCTGTACGACGAGGCCCGCGAGCAACTGCTCGCCGCCCGCGACGTGGCCGCGGCCGAGCTGGCCCGGGCCGAGGGCCGCGTGACGCAGGACGCGCTGGCCGGTGTGATGCTCGCTCTCGGCGTGACGGCGATGCGCACCGGTCGCCTCGACGACGCCGAGCAGGAGTACGGGCGGGCCCTCGAGATCTGGCGCGCCGAGGCCCTCGGCGCCGACGCCCGCGTCGCCGGCGCGCTCAACAACCTGGCGTTCATCAACGCGTCCCGAGGCGACATCGCCGGCGCCGAGCAGATGCTGGAGCAGGCCCTGGCCATCCGCCGGGAGATCTTCAGCAACGATCACCGCGAAGTGGCCGAGACCCTCGCGAACCTCGGCATGATGACCAGCGACCGCGGCGACGCCGAGCGGGCCGAGTCGCACTACCGCGAGTCGCTCGCGATCCAGCGGCGCGTGCTCCCGGCGGGGGACGGGCTCACGGCCACCACCATGCGCAACCTCGCGCTGCTGATCGGCAACCAGGGCCGCTGGGAGGAGGCCATGCAGATCTACCGCGACGCGCTCGAGATCGCGGTGTCGCGCAAGGGCCGCGTGAACCGCGGCGTGGCCGACATCCACGCGGGAATGGCGCTGCTGCTGCGCGACCAGGGCGACTGGGTCGGTGCCGAGGAGCACCTGCAGCGGGCGATCCCCATCTACGATCGGGTGGACCCCGACGGCAGCGCCAAGTTCTCCGCAGCGCTGCACCGGCTGGGCGAGGCCGAACTCGAGCTCGGCCGCCCGGAGGAGGCCGTTCAGACCCTCGCCGATGCGCTCGCCATGGCGCGACGCGTCTCCGCCGACACGAGCCGACCCGTGCGGGAGACGCTCGAGACGCTGGTCGCCGCGCAGCGCGGACTCGGCCAGTACCGAGATGCCGAACAGCTCCTGCTCGAGTTCGAGGCCGGCTACGCGTCCCTCGGTGCGCCCGCCGCGGAGTCCTGGAACGCCACGCTCACCATGCTGCGCGAACTGGCCGAGGAAGCCGGTTGGGACGCACGCGCCGACACCTACCAGCAGATGCTCGACATCGGCCTGGAGGCGGCGGGGAACTGACTCCGATGGCGACCGGTGCGTTGACCGGGCGCGGAGCGCGAGGGTCAGCAGCTCGAGGCGGTCATGTGCAAGGGGAAGGACTGATCTCGGGCGTGCGCGCAGAGCGGGAGCGGCGCGCCGCGCTTGCGATCAGAGCGAGCCGTCGAGCCACACGAGCATGGTGGCGCCGCCGAGCGCCGTGCCGTCGATGCCGCTGGCCACGCCCTGGATCGGGAACGCGAGGCCGTCGAGGAACGGGTCGGGCAGGTTGGGCAACGTGAACGGGATCGTCAGCGTGCCGCCGGGCCCCAGCAGCCCCAGGCCGATGGGGGCGACCAGGGTCAGCGGGTCCAGCACGAACGCGCCGAACCTGCCCGGCAACTCGATGTAGCCGGGCCATGCGGCCATCCACAGCGTGACGAGATCGCCCGGGTTGCCGACCACGGTGAATGTCGACGCGTCGCCTTCCCGCAGCGGCGCCGGCACCGAGACGCTCAGCGCGGGCGGCGTCCAGGTGGCGATCGCGCCTTCGGTCACGAACTCGGCCTGGCCCGGCGTGCCCAGCGGCCCGCCCGAGCCGGGCACCATGGTGGAGTCGCGGACCGTCACGAGGGACGGCGTGAAGGACACGGCGACGCCGTGGCCACCGTCGTCGCCGGCCTCGTCGCCCGCATCGCCGCCGCTGAGCGCGCAGCCCTGCACGTGCACGAGCGCCGGTTCGTCGCCGCCAGCGAACAGGTCGTTCACGAACAGGCCGCTGCCGCCGTCGGCCAGGAGGCCGGACGAATCGCCGTGCCCGCCGTCCGTGCCGGTCAGCGTGCAACCCTGGAAGGTCGCGTGGCTCGAGCGCACGTCGGCGCCGTGGCCGCCCGACCCGGCGAAGAACGGCGGCTGCGCATCGAAACCGTTGCCGGCCGCGAACGTGCAGCGTTGGAACACGGCGGCGTCGGAGCTCATGACGGCCAGGCCGGGGCCGCCGGGAAAGGTCACCGCGAGCACGCCGCCGACGAAGGTGCCGTAGCCTGCGCGACCGTTGCTGGTGCAGTCCTCGACCCAGATCGAGCCTTCCGACGTCCTGAAGCTGAGCCGGTTCTCGCTGCCGACGGGGCTGCCCGCCTCGCCGAAGGTCAGGCCGCGCAGCAAGATGGTGCTGCCCGCGGGCAGCTCGCGAATGGTCAGGCCGCGGGTGACGACGCCGTGCGCATCGCTGTCGGCGAGGATGGCGAGCCCCTTGCCCTCGATCACGACGTTGTTGCCGCCGCCCTCCCAGTAGTCACCGGGGCGCAGCAGGATCGTGTCGCCGTCCGCCGCGGCCGCGATGGCCTGGCTCAGCAGCATCGCCCCGGGCCCGCCGCCCGGATCGACGACGACCACGTCGCCCGCCGCGACCGGCGCCGCCAGCAGCAGGCCGGCGAGCCACGTGCACGCACGCCGTGATTGCGGGCACGCCGCTGCAAGCCATCGATTCATGTTCGTGCTCCTGTCGAGTGCGTGCAGCCTACTGCGGACTCCGGCAAGCGGCGAGTGGGTATAGGCGCTGGGTAGGGTGCGCTGAAGCTGCCCCGTGACCTCGCCCGGCCCGCTCAGCCGTCGTCGGGCTGCAGTCGGACGGAGCTGAGGCCAGGCGTGAGTGAGAAGGTCTCGGTGCGGTAGCCGTCCGCCGATACCGTCACCTCGTAGGTTCCCGGCTGCTCGACGCGGATCCTGAAGAGGGCGTCGTGGGGCGCGATCGAGATCCGCCCGCGTTCGATCCCGCTGAGGTCGCAGCTCACCTCGAACTCGGTGAGCACGCTGCGTCCGCCGAAGACCTGCGCGGCGATCACCGGCAGGTGGATCATCTGCACCCGTTGTGTGACGTCGCCGGGCATGACGGTGGCTTCGTGGTCGTGGTAGTCCTCGTGTCGTACGGCCAAGAGGAGCGCTTCGGCCGGGAGTTCGCCGAACCGGAAGCGACCATCCGGCCCCGTCGTCAAGCCGTCGAGCGGGTGACCACCCACCCGGTTCAGCGTGACGTCCGCTCCCTCCAGCCCGGTGCCGTAGGCGTTGAGCACGATGCCCTCCAGCTCCGGGCCCATGCCCACGACGAACGACAACCCGCCGCGGCGCTCGCCCTCGGCGAGATCGAGCTGCAGCCGCGCGGGGCGAACCCAGGAGCGCGCCCGCGCCCCTACGTCGAGCACCTTCGGGCCGGGCAGGAGCCGCTCGAAGGCGAAGTGCCCGACTTCGTCGCTGGCGGTGACGGCCTCGAGACGCACACGCGACGGGCCCGGCTCATCCGGCCCTCCGAGGACCAGCAAGGTCGACGGTGAACGGGTCTCGAGCGGGTCCCAGCTCAGCGGCGGGTCGGAGCCGATGAACTGCCAGTCGTCCGGGATGACCTGCAGCATGTACAGCTCGTGGTTGACCACCGGGGCGCCCGTCGCGTCGACCACTTGTCCCTCCACCGCCGCTGCGCCGCCCACGACGAAGTCGACCCAGGTCGTCGCGTCGGCGGTCACGACGACGTCCGGCTGCCAGGCGCTCGTGCTGCCCCAGCCGCGCGCCACGAGCACCCAGCGACCCGGGGGGACGCCCTGCATGCGGAACGAACCGTCGCCTTCGATGTAGACGGGCTCGATCATGGGCAGCACATCGAGTGATGCGTCTGGCCCCTGGGCGAAGGCCAGCAAGACCTCCTCGAGATGCGGATCGGCCTGGCCGACTGCGTCCGTCACGCGGCCCTCGATCGCGCCCGCCCGCTCCAGCGTGACAGCCACCCGCACGACCGAGGGACGAGGTGGGACCGGGACCACAAGTTCCCGCGGCACGAAGCCGGGGGCGTCGACGAAGAGGTGGCAGACCTCGTCGACGAAGTCGTGGCGGATGTCGTGGTGCACGATGAGGCCCGTCTCGTCGGAGCCCGGGTGGCCGGACGCCGCCTTTCGTTCGTCGCGCTGGAGGCGGCCGCGGAGCTCATGTTGGAACTCGTCGATCGGCTCCCCGGATGCGTCCATCACTCGCGCGACGATGGTCCAACCGGAGTCCAACACCGCGATGTACTCGAGGACGTCCTCGGTGCCCGGCGGGAACTCGAAGACCTGAGGCTCGCGTCCAAATCGGCCCCAATTGACGGAGAACGCGTCCACGCATGTCGGTACAGCGTCGAATGCGAACTCCCCGCCAGGACCGGCGACCCTCTGCTCGCGGCGGTACGCAGCGACTCGTGCATGGTCATGCGGATCGTCCGAGCTCGTGAGCCAGCGCATCGTGAGACCGAGCCAGCCGAAGTCCCCGCCCGTGGCCTGGCGGATGATGCGTCCCGCCACCCGTCGCGTGGGCCCGTGGTCGGCGGTGGCCTCGGGCGGTTCGCCGTCCGCTGCTTCCGCCAACGCTGGCGGTGCAACTCCGGAGACGCGCTCGGGTGTCCCGACCGCCGGTGCCGGGACCCAAACCGGGCGCTCGGCAGGCGTGGAGCGCACTCCGGACGCGTGACGCGCTGCTCGCCCCTCGGTCTCCGCGTCCGCTGCATCGACGAGCACGAGTCTCGCCAGCGCGATGACCAGCAGCAGGACCAACAACCCCCCCGCGTACCACCTGCCGCGCTTTCCCACTCTGCCGGCCACATGGCCAAGATGCACCCGCGAGGAGGAGAGCGCCACCCTCTTCACCGGCCGAAGGCGGCGGAGCAGGTCCTCGCTCGCTTGGGGTGGGGGGCTCGGGAATGGGCTGGCGCATGGGATGGATCCGGTCCCGGGGCGTCTCCGCTGTGAAGTTCGCGAGAACCCTGTCCCAGGGCGGCGTGTCGGCGCAAGGTGATACGTTGGTGGGCGCCCGAGCAGGCGCCCGCCGTCCCCTCGACAGCGCCCCCGGCAGCACGGAGAGAGCCATGAGCCAGCGTTCCCGGTCGTCATTCGTCTTCGCGTTCGCCGGCCTCGTGCTTGCGGGGTCGTTGCAGGCCCAGCTCGTCTTCGAGGCAGCGGCGCGCTACCCCATCAGCGGGTTCAGCGGGGCTGCTTTCGCGACGGGAGACCTCGACGTCGACGGGGATGCCGACGTGATCGTGATCGGGAGCGGCGGGTTCGACGTGTTGCTGAACGCGGGCGACGGCACGTTTGCCGCACCGCTCTTCGTGCCGGGCGTCGGGGGACCGATGCGCCTGGCCCACCTGAACGGCGACGCGTTCCTCGATCTCGTCGTGGCCACCGGTGCGGTCGACGTGCGCATGGGCGTGGGTGACGGCACGTTCGGGCCCGCCACGACCATCTTCACCACGCCCGACGGCCTCGTGCGGACGCTGACGGTGGCGGAGGTCACGGGCGACGCCCACCTCGACGTCATCGCACACAACGGCCAGGTGCCGACGTTCGCCACCGAGCGGGTCGACATCATCCCCGGCAACGGCGACGGGACCTTCGGCGCCGCCTACCCGCTCGCCGCCGCGTTGCCCAACACCGTGCCGCAGCAGTCCGTCGTGGGCGACCTGAACGGTGACCGCATCGACGACATCCTCGTGGTCACCGGCGCCATCGTCAGCGCCAGCGCGTACGTGTACCTCGGCACGGGCGGGGGGGCGTACACCAGCAACGGCTTCTTCGCCATCGGTCTCTCGTCGGCGACCCGGGTGAGTCTGGTCGACGTGAACGACGACGGCGACCTCGACCTGATCACGACGGGCTCCTTCGGCCTCGCCGTCAGGCTGGGGAACGGCGACGCGAGCTTCAGTCCGTCCACGCTCTTCGTGTCGGGGCTCATGGTCGGCGGCTCGACGGTGGCGGACTTCGACCTCGACGGTCACCTCGACGTCGCCTGCCGCGACTCCCAGCACCAGGAACTCGTCTTCCTGCGCGGCGCGAGCGACGGCACGTTCACCGAGAACCTGAGAGTGACCGGTCTCGAGGGCGGCTCGTTCTTCGACGGCGCGCCCGGGGGCGCGGACTTCGACGGCGACGGGTTCGTCGACATCGGCCTGACGGAAGGCGGCGACGTCCCCGTGGCGTACCAGGTCTTCCGCAACCACACCTACGGCCCGGGCGCTCCCTTCCTCGACCTCGGCTTCTCGCTGCCCGACGACGCGGAGTTCCACAAGCGCACGCCGATCTTCCTCGCCGACGGCACGCTGGTGGGTGGGGAGCCCGTGACGCTGCAGCTCCAGCCCCAGGACGTGAGCTCCCAGGTGGCGTGGCTCGTGAAGGCGACGTCGCCGATCTTCGCGCCGTTCAAGGGCGGCACGATGGTCCCGGACGCGCAGCTCCTCACCGGCCCGTTCGTCGTGCCGCCAGCGGGGTTGCAGATCGCCGGACCGATGCCGGCGGGCGTGCCGCCGGGAACGCAGTTCTGGATGCAGTTCTGGTTCCAGCCCGGCGGCCCGGGGCTGCCCTTCTCCGCCACCAGCGGCATCGAGGCGACGGCGCCGTAGGGGCAGGGACCTGCGCGTCCCACGCCTGGCCCCGGCGTCGACGCGGCCACCCGTTACGCCCAAGCGCTCGTGGTCGAGCCCGACGGCGTGCGCCGACTCGGCTCGCCTTCGTCGATCTCGATCGTGGACGGGTAGGCGGAGCGTGCGCCGAGTCGCGCCAGGTCAGTCTGCACCGCCCGCGATGACGTGAACGAGGTCGGTCGGACCTTGCGCACAGTCGTAGAGGCCGAAGTGGAGATCCGTGCCCACGAGGTACTCGGCCAGACCGTCTCCGTCGATGTCGCCGAGGCCGGCGACGGTGTCGCCGAACGGCTGGGGGAGGGCGATCTCATTCAGGGTGATCACCCGGGAGAGCTGGATCAGCGCCCCGTCGGCGCCCGAGTACACGGCCACGTAGCCTGTCGCCGGGCCGTACGGACTCGGTGATCCGACGGCGACATCGGGGACCCCGTCCCCGTTCACATCGCCCACGCCGGACACCGAGGCGCCGAAGCGCCCGTCACGAGGGTCGATCGTCGTGCCCCGGTACTCATGGGGAGCCGCCAGGTGGAAGAGGATGCGCCCGGTGCGACCGGAACGGATCTCGGCGCGCCCGCGGCGCTCTTCGTCCAGGTAGCTGCCGATGACGTAGTCGTCGCACGCGTCACCGTCGAGATCGCCCACTCGATCGAGACCGGTTGCGCCCTCCTCGTGCGTCCGCAGCTCTTCGCCGCTGTTGCCGGAGACGATGATGACGTCGTATCCAGGCTTGGTGTCGGCCCACGGGCCCGCGAAGAACGCCAGTTCGGCGAAGCCGTCGCCATCGAGGTCGCCGGGGGAGGTGACACCCTGATGCCAGCCCTCGCGGTGGGAGACATGCAGCCGCGACCTGGCTCGGAAGACGATCGTCTCGTCGCTGAAGGCGACGGCGAAGGCGCTCGGCGTCTCTTCCAGGGTTGTGACGATCAAGGCAGGTGTCGGAGCGATGTGAGTGCTGAGCACCTCGTGCGTCCGCGCGGAGACCACGAGGACGTAGCCCAGGCCATCGAGTTCGCCGACGAGCACGAGCTCCGCGCGGCCGTCGCCGTCGAGATCCGGGATGAGTGCCAGGTCGCGAATGCGATGACGACCGTCCCGAAACGTGCAGATGATGGCGCCGTCGCGGCCCGAACGCACGGTGACGACCTGGGGGCAGTCGGCCCAACTCCCGCTCGAGGTCGCGAAGTCGGGGATCGTGTCCCCGTCGACGGCCTGCCCGCCCTGGAGCGCGTGACCGCCGCGAAACGCGAACAGGGGGTCACCCGGCAGGGGAGGGCGCGGACCGATGGTGTCGTCACTCGGAGCTGAGACCGCCGTGACGGCGCACCATCCGAGCAAGACCAAGAACGCGGGGACGATCATCGCGGAACTCCGGCGAGGCGAGCGCCGTCCCAACCGGAGCCACGGAGCTTCGTTGCGTCGCTTCGCTCCCCGCGCTCTCGCCTTCGCTCACGGCATGGTCGTGCGCACCGCGTTGGTGGCGGCGAAGCCCACCGGGCCGCCGGCGTCGGCGAACCAGAACTGCAGCCAGAGCTGGAAGCCGGACGGCACGCCGGGGACCCAGGGGCCGGCGAGCACCAGGCGGCCGTCGCCGTCGATGGGTAGCGGGCCGTTGATCAGGTCGGGGTTGGGCACCATGACGCCGCCCTTGAAGCCGGCGTTGATCGCGGTCAGGCCCACGATGTGGAAGGCGGAGCCGCCGGGCAGGGCGTCGGACAGGGTGAAGGCGAAGGGCTCGCCGCCGACGAGGGTGCCTTCGCCGTTCTGGTGGGGGAAGCCGTTGGTGCCGGCCAGCATGTTGCCCAGGTCGTCCCAGGGGCCGCGCTCGCTGCGCATGATGGTGACCGACCACACGGTCCTCTGCAGGGACGCCACGTCGAGCACGCCGTCGCCGTCCACGTCGCCGAGGGCCACGTCGGGCGTGTCGCCCGCCGTGGAGAAGCTCAGCAGCGGTTGGAACGTGCCGTCGCCGTTGCCCACGTGCACGCCCACGCTGCCCTCGTCGAAGAACAGGTGCTGGTGGGCCGCCACGATGTCGAGCACGCCGTCGTTGTCGACGTCGCCGATCTCGACCCCGAGCGGGTTGTTGTTGGCCACCAGGGGCGTGTGCACGCCGAAGCTGCCGTCGCCGTTGCCGAGCAGCACGGCCATGCCGCCGAACGGGCCCGAGGTGACGAGGTCGAGGTTGCCGTCGCCGTCGAGGTCGGCGTTGGCGACGCGGTGACTGAAGTTGTTGGCCGGTGACTCGATGCGCGGATTGAACGACCCGTTGCCGCGGTTCAGGAACACCTGCACGGTGCCGGGGCCGGTGTCGGTGGCGGCTGCGAGGTCGAGCCAGGTGTCGCCGTCGAAGTCACCCACGGTGATGCCCTTCGGGCCCAGCCAGCCGTCGTAGCCGTCCGACGGGCCGAACGTGCCGTCGCCGTTGCCGGGGAACACGTAGACGATGTTGCCCGAGTCGCGGGTCACGGCGAGGTCGAGGTCGCCGTCCTTGTCGAAGTCGCCGGGGGCCATGCCGATGATGGCGTTGATCGAGGTGCTGAGCACCGGCGCCGCGAAGGTCAGGTCGCCGCCGCCGAGCAGCACGGAGATCTGACCCGTGCCGAAGGTGCTGCGGGCGGTGGCCACGTCGAGGTTGCTGTCGCCGTCGAAGTCGGCCACGACGAGCGTGGTCGGGTCCTCGAGTCCCACGGCGTGGGCCGTGTGCAGGCCGAACCAACCGTCGCCGAGGCCCGGCAGCACCGAGATCGTGTCGTCACCCGTGTCGACCGTGATCGCGTCGAGGATGCCGTCCCCGTTCATGTCGGCGAGTTCGACGCTCTCGGGCAGGCCGCCGGTGCGGTGCATGGGGCCGAACTGCCCGTCGCCGCGGCCCCAGAGGATGTCGATGCCGTCGCCGGCGAAGATCACGCCGGCCAGGTCGACCTCGCCGTCCTTGTTCCAGTCGCCGGCCACGAGATCGTAGGGAGCGTTGGCCGTGCCCACGGCGTAGGGCGTGTCGAACGTGCCGTCACCATGGCCCAGGAGGATCGTGGCGGTGGACAGGCCCGCGCCGATGGCCACGTCGAGGTGATCGTCCTCGTCGAAGTCGGTCACCACGAGGGCCGGACTCGCCGGCCCTACGGCGACGTTCGTCGGTGCGGCGAAGTTGCCGAGTCCGTCCCCGACGAAGAGCTGGACGTAGCCCGACGCGCCCACGACGAGGTCGAGCAGGCCGTCCTCGTCGATGTCGGCGGCCGCGACCGATTCGGGGCCTTCCAGGGTCGTGAGCGACGTGCTCCCGCCGAAGTAGTGACCCGTCCCGTCGTTGAACAGGATCGAGAGGAAGTCGTCGTAGAAGTTGGCGAAGACCAGGTCGGGGAACGTGTCGCCGTTCAGGTCGCCGACGGCCACCGCGTCGGGCCGCTCGCCGGTGGGGCCGTAGTTCTGCTTCGGTCCGAAGCTGCCGTCACCCACGCCGAGCAGCACCGACACCCGGAGCTGCTCCTGGTTGCCCACGGCGAGGTCGAGGATGTCGTCACCGTCGAGGTCGGCCACGGCGATGGCGCCGGAGTCGTTCACGGTCTCGTAGGTTTCGACCTTGCCGAAGGTGGCGTCGCCGTTGCCCAGCCGCACGAACACGTTGGGTCCGCCGCTCCACACGAGGTCGAGGGTCCCGTCGCTGTCGAAGTCGGCGAACTTGTGGTCGTTGCCGCCGGTGCCGGTCAGCGTGATGGCGTCGGCGAAGGTGCCGTCGCCGTTGCCGAGGTAGAGCTGGAAGCCGGGCTGGCCCCGGGCCGCCAGGTCGTCGTAGCCGTCGTTGTTCACGTCGCCCGCCGCGATGTGCAGCTGGGCCAGGAACAGCTCGTGGTGGAACGTCTTGAACAACGGGTCGGGTACCTGGGCCTGCGCGGCCGGAGCCAGGGCGACGGCAGCGAACGCGACGGCGACGAGTGCGATGGGGAGTCGACGAACGACCATGGGAACTCTCCTGTGTGCTTGGCCCGGCGGTGGAGCAGGGCCCACCACGACATCATCGCACGGAGCCGGCTGGCGCAGCGTGCGGATCAATGGGTTCAACCGGGCCAGCGGCGGGTGCGTCACATGCCTGTCCGCCGGTGGCACGACCGGCGTCTTCTCTGGAACCGTATCGGGTTCCTTCAGGGGCGCCAGTGGATGCCCGCCTTGCGACGGTGCTCCTGACCGGACTCGGTGGGTGGGCGCGCAGTCGATGGGGGCGCCCCGGCCGCCACGCATCGGAATCGCGGTGATACGCTGGTCCAGCGGAGGACCGAGACGAACAGCAAGGAGGTCGGGATGCGAGTCTTGTTTGCTGCCCTTGTCGTTGCCGTGGCCGCCCATGGGGTATCCGGTCAGGTCGACCTGGGAACGGGCCTGATCGCTCACTGGGACTTCGAGGGTGGCCTCAGTCCGATCTCTGATCTTGCGGGGGGGCATGTGGGCGTCCTCAGCGGCGGGGCTCAGTTCACTGCGACCGAGCTGCCACCGGTCTTCGGTGGTGCCCGGGCCCTGGATGTCCCCGGAGCGGGCAAGATGACAGTGACGCCCGGCCCCGAGTTCGACTTCAACTTCGAGTCGGATCAAGCGATGAGCATCGCGGCCTGGTTCAAGCGGCAGGCCGGTTTGCACGTGTTCGGCAAGCGCATGGACTGCGGCGCACCCGGCGCCTCGCTCCACTACCAGTTGGCGACGCTCTCGACGACAGGTTGTTTCGAGACATGTCAGGCAAGCCCCGACTGCTCGGGAGTGCACTTCAATGTCTGTAGCCTGCAGTTGCCCCTTGGCGCATGGACGCACTTCGCCGTCACGTTCGACGGCGTGCTCCTGCGTGGCTGGATCAACGGCAACCTGGTGAACGAAACGCCCTTCGCGTTCGTGCCGGGGAATGACGCGCCCTTCGTCTTCGGCAACTCGGGGACCTGTGGCAACGGTTTCGACGGATACGCCGACGACCTGCGCTTCTATGACCGTGCGTTGAGGGAGGAGGAGGTCCGCGCTCTGGCCGGCAAGGGGTCGTGGATCGACAAGGGTTGCGCGTTGTCGGGTGTGGCCGGCGCGCCGGTGTTGGTTGGCTTCGGCGTGCTCTCGGCTGGGAGCAGCAATGGTGTCGATCTCTCGGATGCCGCTCCCGACTCCACGGCGGGCCTCTTCATCGCGACGGCCGGCTCGGCCGCACCGTTCAAGGGAGGGGTCTTGAAGCCGGTGTCACCGGTCATTGCTCCCTTGATCCTCACGACAGACGCGAACGGCGAAGTCAGCATCCCCTTCGTCATGCCAGTCGGGATTCCCGCGCTCACCGAGATCTGGCTGCAGTACGCGATCCAGGACGCCGCTGCCATCCACGGGGTGGCCCTCTCGAACGCGGTGCTGGGCGTGACACCGTGACCCTTCGCGTCGAGTCAGCACGAGGCTCGGATCAGGCCCGACGACTCAGGGGGTCGTCCCGCGCAGCGCTTTGGACAGGCCGACGCCGGCCGGGGCGTTGATGTTCGGCCAACCCCACTGCAGGTAGAGGTTGAAGCCTGACGGCACTCCCGAGGGCCAGTCGAAGCCGATCGTGATCGTGCCGCCCGGGCTCGTGGGGACGAAGATCAGCTCGAGCACCGGCACGGGGACGAGCGTGCCCTGCTTGAACGGCGCGGGCGTGCTCGGGTCGACGCCGATGAACAGTCCCGCCGCGGTCGGCATGAAGAGGCCCGAGTGCGCCTCGCGAAGGTAGAGGCTGTTGGGGCTCCCATCGCTGAGGTCGCCGGCGCCCGCGAACTCGGGGAACCCACCGGGGCCCCCAGGCTCCACGAGAACAGGTCCTCGCTGTCGGGATTGGATGCCTTGAGGTAGGCCTGTTGGGACCAGGTCGTGCCCACACGATGGAACACGATGGCGGAGCCCGTGTTCGACATGCTGTTGTCGCCGGACACGCCAACCGCTCAAGGCACGATCAGCATCAGCGCGTTGCTCGCGCTCGCCCCGGCGGGTCCGCCCGCGTCGGGGGCCCAGGCTTGAACCAGGATCTCCGTGCCGGACGGGATGCTCGCCGGCAGGGCGGCGGCGATGGCGATCGTGCCGGTGCCCGTCGGCAGCTCGGTGATGAGCGTCGGGTCGGGCACGAGCACGCCGCCCTTGAACGGCTGGTTCAGCTCCTCGGTGCCGAAGAACATCCAGGCTGACCGCCCGGGCGGCAGGCCGGTGCCGACGAGCGTCACCGGTTCGTCGGGGAGCAGCGTGCCGGTGGCGTCGAGGGTCGGCGCGAAGTTGCCGGCGAGCGCCTGCCCCAGGTCGACGATCTGCCCGACGCGCGTGAACGTGAAGCTGCCCAGCGAAGTCGGGCCCACCAACTGCCCCGATGCGTCCGTGATGTGCGTGACCGGATCGGGCGGCGTCGTCAGCGGGCCCCAGAGCTGGAAGAGGTTGTTGTCGCGCGTGCCGCCGTCGTACGGGCGCAGGTCCACGACGATTTCGTCGAGCCAGTCGCCGCCGCCGCGTAAGCGCAGGCCCGACACGCCGACGAACCAGTCCGGGCTCGGTCCGAGCATGGTGACGAGCGTCACCAGCGGGTGGCTCTCCGCCACGTCGAACTCCACGACCAGCGTGCCGCACTGACCGTTGTCGGTGTCAGGCGGGCAGAACCAGTGGTGCCAGGCGAGGACGGAGGCGGCGCTGCCCTGGGACACGGCAGCGGCCACCTCGCCCTCGAGGTCGTCGGTGGCGCCCGATTCCGCCATCTGCTTCATGCCCGGGCTCGCTGCTTCGCCGACGCTCCAGAACGAGACCGAGGCGTCGTGGGTGCCGCCGCCGAGCCAGGAGAAGTGGGCGTCCTGCGGAAACGCGCCGGGGTGCGTCGCCTCGCTCCAGGTGTTGTCGACGGTGAGACGGTAGCGCGCGACCTGGGCGGCCGGCGACGTCGCCATGAGGCCGAGCAGTGCGACCGACAACACGAAGAACCGTGGGCGCATGACGCATCTCGCAGGGGGACGGAAAGCCGTGTATCTCGGGGCGCAGTTGCACCGCCAGCGCGTTGGTGAACCCCACGCCGAGGGGCAGGGTCCCGTCCGCATACGCGAGCTGGACGTCCACGACCGCCGGGCCGCCGCCGCTCGGCAGCCCGGGCATGCTGATGGTACCCGTCGGGTCCCGCGAGCAGGGGCAGCAGGATCGTGGGCGGGTCGGGCGCCGGCAAGAGTGGCGTGGGCGCGGTGACCTCCTTCACCCGTCCCCTTCGGCCTCGACGGCGGTGACCACCGACTTGGCGACGCGCTTGGCGAAGTAGTAGAGACGCTGCATGACCTCCACCGCGTCGGTCTCGATGCGGAAGGCGGCGATGCGGTTGGGCTCGTCTGCCACGAGGCGCCCGGCGAGATGTGCGTTCACGTCGCGGGCGAGGGACTGGATGCGCGGCTTCATGGCGACGACCTCCCGCGCCGCGCCCGGGTCCTCGTTGCGCACCGCGTCGACCGCCTTGCCGAATGCCTCCTGCACGGCCTCCCGCAAGGGTCGGAAGGCCTCCACTGTCGCCGGGCTCGGCTCGACCCGCGCCTCGATCCGGTCGAGCCCGAGCGTCACCATGTTGGTGGCGATCGTGTCGCCCATGTTGTCGATGGTGTTGGCGATGGCCGTGAGCTCGGTCAGTTGTCGGGTGCGCGTCGAGCCCAGTTCCACCTGGGAGAGCTGAGCCAGATAGCCCACGATCGCCTCGTACAGTCTCGTGGTGTCGGCGTTGTCCTCGACGAGCGCCTGCAGGTCGTCGCGGCTTCCGCTCCCCAACGCCGCCGGCGCGTCCGCCAGCATCTCTTGCACCCCCTCGCCGAGCCGCACGAGTTCGAGCCGCACGCGATCGAGGGCGATGGCCGGGGTCTCGAGGTAGACCTCGTCCAGGTAGACCGGCTGGGCACGCTCGGGCGCGACCTCGGGCTTGTCGGGCACGAGCTTCCGCGCGACGGCTGCGAACGCCCCCGTGAACCAGATGAACAGGACCGTGTTGGCCACGTTGAAGATCGTGTGGGCGTTGGCGATCTGCCGCGGCGTCTCGGCCGCCAGCCGGGCGGCGCCCTGCAGGTCGGCGTGAGCGGGGGACAGGTCGCGCACGTACTGCGCCAGCTGATCGATGAAGGCGACCCAGATGAGCACGCCCGCGAGGTTGAAGAGGACGTGTACCAGCGCCGCCTGCATGGCCGTGCGAGGCTTGCCCAACGTCGACAACAGCGCGGTGACGCACGTGCCGACGTTGGCCCCGAACGCCAGCGCGATGCCCGCCTCGAGCGTGATGAACCCCTGGCTCGCCAGCACGATGACGATGCCGGTCGTGGCCGACGAACTCTGCACGAGGGCCGTGAACGCCGCCGCCACGAGGATGCCGAGGAGCGGATTGCTCATGCTCTGCATGAGATCGATGAACGGCTCGTAGCTCCGCAACGGGTTCGTGGCGTCGCTCATGAGCCCCATCCCGAAGAAGATCAGCCCCAGCCCCATGAGCATGGCGCCGTACCGCCGCACCTTCTCCTGCTTGACGAAGAACTCCATGGCAAAGCCCAGCGCTACGAGCAGCAGCGCGTACTGGGTCACGTTGAAGGCGACGATCTGCGCGGTGATCGTCGTTCCGACGTTGGCCCCCATGATGATGCCCACTGACTGCGCCAGCGTCATGATGCCGGCGGAGATGAAGCCCACCACGAGCACCGTCGTCACCGACGACGACTGGATCACGGCCGTGACGAACGCGCCCGTGATCGCCGCCATGAGACGATTGCGGGTGAGGTTCGCGAGCACGTTGCGCATGCCGTTCCCGGCGACCGCCTTGAGCGCCGCGCTCATCTGCTCCATGCCGGTGAGGAACAGGGCGAGTCCGCCGAACAGGCCCATGCTGATCGTGCCCAGCGCCAGCGTTTCCGAGGTCGTTTCCATGTGTCGGCTCTCCGAAGCGGGCCGATAGGCTAGCGCACGGCCAGCGCGGCACCGAACGCCCGATCATCCGCGCGGCTCAGTCGCCGTAGAGGGCGAGCCCGTTGCTGGCCGCGAAGCCGGCGGGGCCGCCCGCGTCGCTGATCCAGTACTGGATGTAGATCGGCACGCACGCCAGGCCGCCGGGCCAGACGGCGGGCAGGCTGAGGGCGCCGGCGCCGTTGGTGGCCAGGGAGATGATCAGGATCGGGTCGGGCACGAGGATGCCGCCCTTGAAGGTGGCCGAGATGTTGTCGATGCCCACGACCAGGTTTGCCGGAGCGCCGGGTGCGGCGCCGGTGAGGTCGAGGCTGAAGGGGTTCCCCGTGGTGAGGGCGCCGGTGCCCGCGAGGGCGGGGGCGCCGGCCGTGCCGGCCAGCGCCTGGCCCAGGTCGAGGTAGCTGCCCGTGAAGCCGAGGTCGAAGACGTGCACCTCGCCCACCTGGGTCGCGAAGTCTTCGAGGTTCTGGGAGGCCACGACGAGCCGGTCACCGTCGATGGACACGTCGTTGCCGAAGCCGTCGCTGGGCGCGGAGTTGGGAGACGTGATGTCGGCGAGCAGGTCGCCGTTCGTCGCGTCGAAGATGAAGACCCTGCCGGGCAAGGGTGTCGACGAGCTGCCACGGGCACCGACGATGACGCGGTTGCCGTCCAGGTCCAGGGCGCGACCGAAGCTCGCGTAGTCGACGGGGAGCGGACCCGAGAACGTCTGCAACACCGCGGCGGTCGGCACGTCGAAGAGGAAGATCTCGCCGCCGCCGGAGACCAGGGCGCGGTCGCCGTCGATGGCGACGTTGAAACCGAAGCTCCCGCCGGACGACGGGACCGGCTCCTCGAGCCGGTGGAGCTGCTGCCCCGTGGTGACGTCGAACAGGTAGGCGGCGCCCGCGAGGGGCTGGCCGGCCCCGCTGTCGCGAGGGGCACCGACGACGGCGACGTTGCCGTCGATGTCCACCGACCAACCGGCGCGGTCGCTGGTCGTTCCCTGCACGGGGCTCAGCTTGTGCAGCTCCAGGCCCGTGGTGGCGTCGAAGATCCAGGCCGAGCCGAAGCTGTCGTAGGGCGCACCGGCGACGACGCGGTTGTTGCTGATGCCGATGGACTGTCCGAAGCGGTCGCCCGCGCCGGGCTCACTGGGCTCCAGCTTCGAGACGAGGGCACCGGTGGTCACGTCGTAGACCCAGACCGTGCCGAACTCGGAGGGGGGCGGAGCGCTCATGCCGTCCTGCATGCCGGGGGCGCCCAGGACCGCCAGACCGCCGTCGAGGTCCGCCACCGTGCCGGAGAATCCGAGCGTGACCGCGCCCGCGCCGGGGAAGAGCTGCTGATCGAAGTCGCCGGTCGTGGCGTCGAACAGGAAGCCCGAGCCCACGCTCTGCAGGCCCTGGTTGTTGTCCCAGGCGCTGCCCACCAGGACCGTAGTGCCGTCGATGGCCGCGGAGGATCCGAAGGCGTCGTTGGACTGCACGGTGACCGGCGCCGGGAGCGGTAGCGCGGGGAAGCAGTCCTGGGCGGTCGCGTCGGCGGCAAGGCCGAGTCCGAGGCAGCACGCGGCGAGGGCGGAGGAGGTGCGCATGGGGATGATCCGGGACCCGGGGGGAGTGGGGGGAGGGCAACTGAGGATATTCGTTCGTCGCATCTTCCTGGATGCACGCGGATCGTGGGGACTGCACGGGTCACATTCCGTCACCGCGGCCGTATGATTTCGCGCGTGAAGCGTCTCCTGCGTTCGTTCTGGTCCGAGCCGAGACCCGCCGCGGTCCCGCGCAACACGTCGGACTGGAGGCTGCTCGCCGCCCTGGTCGCCGTCGCCCTGCTCGAGGTCGCCCTGCGCGACGACCTGGACCTCACGTCCGTGTCGGTCCTGCTCGCCCTGGCGCTGATGCCCGCCGTGCTCTGGCGGCGATCCCATCCGCTGCTCGTGACGGGCATCGCCTTCGCGGCCACGGGGGTCTTCGAGGGGGTGGGGCTCGTCACGGGCCGGGACGTGCCGGATCTCCATGCGCTGGTCTTCCTGTTGGTGCTGCCCTACGCGCTCTTTCGCTGGGGCTCGGGGCGTGAGGCGCTGCTCGGGCTGCCGATCATCCTCGGCTCGGCGGCGCTGGGGCTCGCGGGGGACGACCTCTCGGCCGGTGAGGTCCTGGGGGGCCTCGCGATCCTGCTCGCGCCGATCGCGATCGGCGCCGCGGCCCGGTATCGCGAAGCGGCGCGGGTGCAGGAGCTGGAGGACGTGCGGGCCGGCGAGCGGTTGAGCCTCGCACGGGAGTTGCACGACACCGTCGCCCACCACGTCTCCGCCATCGCCGTGCGTGCGCAGGCCGGGGTCGCCACGTCGGCGCGGGATCCGGAGGCGGCGGTGGACGCCCTGCGTGTCATCGGCGACGAGGCGTCCCGCACGTTGGACGAGATGCGCGCGATGGTCCGCGTGTTGCGCGACGACGAAGCGGCGCAGCTCGCGCCGGCTCCCCGGGTGGAAGACCTGCAACGACTGGCCGGTGGGGGCGACGGGCGGACGCGCGTCGAGGTCGAGCTCTCCGGAGCGACAGCCGGCCTCTCGCCCGCGCTCTCGGGCGCCGTCTACCGACTCGCCCAGGAGTCGGTCACGAACGCGCGCCGGCACGCCCGCGGGGCGACGTGCATCTCGGTCGAGGTCACCGTCGACGACAGCTCGGTGAGGCTGCGCGTGCAGGACGACGGGGAGCCCGCGGGTGCGAGCTCGGGCGGATACGGACTGATCGGCATGGCGGAGCGGGCGCAGTTGCTCGGCGGAACCCTGGAAGCGGGCGCCGGAGCCGAGCGGGGGTGGACGGTCACGGCCGTACTGCCTCATGGTGGCGTCGAGGCCACGCCATGAGCATCCGCGTCCTCGTCGCCGACGACCAGGAGATCGTGCGCACCGGCCTCAAGCTGATCCTCGACGCGCAGTCGGACATCGAGGTCGTCGCCCAGGCCGCTGACGGGGCCGAGGCCGTCGAGCGCGCGCTCGAGCTACGCCCCGACGTGTGC
>JAJDEQ010000108.1 GCA_029259695.1 Planctomycetota bacterium | reverse complement strand
TTCATGTCGCGTGAGGAGCTCGACACCGAGTTGGGCCGCGAGCGCCTGGAGGCGTGTTCCCTGCGCGTACCGGTGGATGGTGTGATGACCTCGATGTGTAAGCTGAACGTGAGCGCCGCACGGGTCGATCTCGCGGCGCGTCTTGCCTAGGAGCCCCGTGCCTTGAGAAGCATCCTGATCCTGTTGGCCTTGTTGTCCACGCCGAGCTGCTTCACCACCCTGAGATCTCCCGCGACGTTCGCCCCCGAGCAGCTCGAGACCGCGGCGTTCGATCACGCCCTGTGGGCCGACGTGCTCGCGGCCCACGTGGACGCGCAGGGCCGAGTCGATTACGACGGTCTGCGCGCCGACCGCGATGCGCTGGACCGCTACGTCGCCCTGCTGGCTGCCGCGGGCCCGTCCACGCACCCGCACATGTTCGCCACCCGGGATGATCGCCTGGCCTACGCCATCAACGCGTACAACGCGCTCGTCTTGTTCAACGTGATCGAGCGTCCGGCGTTGAGTTCGGTGAACGACGTGCGCAACGACTTCTTCTACTTCACGCGCTTCCCGCTCGACGGCGAAGTGACCAGCCTCTACGACCTCGAGAACGAGATCCGCGCGGAGTTCGGTGACCCCCGCATCCACTTCGCCCTGAACTGTGCGAGCCGGGGTTGTCCGCGGCTGCCGACCGCGCCGTTCGAGGGGCCCGTCCTGCAGCGCCAGCTCACGGCGGAGGAGACGCGCTTCCTGCGCGAGGAGCGGAACGTGGCCGTGGATGACGGCGTGATCGTGCTGAGTGAGATCTTCGACTGGTTCGGAGAGGACTTCGCCGGGGGGCCCGTGGACTGGATCCGCTCGCGCACCTTGAACTCCACGCTGCCTGCGGATGCTCCCGTGCGCTTCAGGCCTTGGGACTGGAGGCTCAACGCCCAGGTGAGCGACGCAGGGGGCTGATCGGCGTCAGGGTGCCGCGCCGTCCGTGGCGAGCGTGAGCACGGTCACCTCCGGCGGCGTGAGGAAGCGGATGCGCGGGGCTTGTTGACGCTCCATGCCGAGGCCGCGACTGACGTAGAGCAGATTGCCGTCCAGTGCGTGCAGGCCGCCGGCGGCCACGTGGCGCGGCAGCGGTGTGAGCACCAGCGGCGGACCGAGGAACGGCAGGGAGACCTGGCCGCCGTGGGTGTGCCCGGCCACGACGAGGTCCACCCGGGCGTCGACGGGCAGGTGCTCGATGGCGCGGGGCCGGTGAACGAGCACGATGCGGATGTCGTCGTCGCCCGGGGCGGTGTCGAACGGGGCCAGGTGTCCCCGCGCGCCGAGTTGGTCGGGTGGCTCGATGTCGTCGAGGCCCAGGATCGTCACCTTCCGATCGCGCACCGTGACGCTGACGACGTCGTCCTGCAGCAGGCGTGCCTGGCTGCCGGCGAGGATCGGCTCCAGTCCCGCTCGGTAGTCGGTGTTGCCGGGCACGACCCAGACGCCGCCCGGAGCACGCAGGCCCCGGAACAACTCGCGAAAGCCCGCCAGGCGCTCGCCGTGCAGCCACTCTCCCGAACCCTGGTAGATGTCGCCGGGTACGAGCACGAGGTCGGGGCGATGGGCCATGACGGCGGCCACGGCGTCGCGCTCGAACGCGGTGATGCGTGTGGTCTGGATGTCCGCCAGCACGGCGACCACGAGCGGCTCGCTGCCCACCCGCCGGGGATCGACAGGGACGCGGGCCTGCTCCACGCGCAGATCGAAGGGCGTGAGGAACATGGCGTCGATCGCGATCGGCAGGGCCGCAAGGGCCGCGATGGCCACGGCGAGCGCGGGGCCGGTCACCGGCCGACCGCGCAGGCGGGTCGCGATCACGGCCAGGCCTGCCGCCGGGACGCACACGCTCAGGTCGATCCAGACGAGGTGGATGATGCCGAACCAGTGCAGCGCGAACGGCGTGAGGGCCAGGACCTCGGCGGCCGTCGCCGCGCTCACGGCGAAGGCGGCGCGACCCACGTCCGCGAGCCGGATCGACGCGGCCGGCTGATCTGCGGAAGCGTGGGCGGAGCGCGTCCTGCCGCGCAGCAGCACGATCAGGGTCAGCGCCGTGTTGAACACGGCCGCGAGCGCGAAGGCGATCAGGAACAGGCGCGGCATGGTCGTGGGTCCTGCAACCGTGGGGGCTGCCGCGCGATTCTCGATCGTGGCGGGCACGAGGCGGGCACGAGGGCCGATGCGACCGGCCGGTATGTTACCCGCGTGCCACATCCGGACGGGGAAGCTTCCGGCTGTGCTCACCGTCCCATGGGGGTCTGTCGGATGGGAACCCGAGTCGGCGTCTGCCTTGCGCCTCGGGAAAACGGGCGTTTCGGGAGCTCGCCGGCCTGGACGTCTGCGGTCGCAGTGGTTGCGGATCGGCGCGGGGATCGCGGGGCCCGAGCGAGGTCATGACGAGAGAGACTTCCATGGTGCATGGACTGCGGTGTGTTGCGCGACGCATGGTGTTACGCGGGTCGTTGGTTCCCCTGGTGCTGGCTGGGATCCTGCTCGCTCCACCACTGACGGCGCGCCCGCCGGCGCGCCTCGGGGCCGGTGCGGTGCCCGAGCCGCCGCCCGGGAGGCACCCCCCGTCCGTGAGCGAGGAGGACGAGGACGCCCTGAGCGCCGCCGCCGCGGGGATGCGCGTGGTGGTCGGGAAGCGCGAACTCAGCGGCAAGGCCCTCGAGAGCAAGATCACGCCGTCCATGCTGCGCGCGCTCAACGAGTGGGCCGACGTGATCGCCGCGCTGGACTTCGCCGTGGTCGTGGCGCCGGAGGGCAACGGATTCGTGGCCGGGCCGGTGGAGCGCGATGCGCTGCTGGAAGCGGCCGAGGCCATGGGCGGTGCATGGCAGCTGCTTGCGCCGTTGCGCGTGACTGCAGAGGGCGGTGACGCGGAGGCGAGGAGCGGGCGCCGTCGGTCGTCGAAGCGGGGCCAGGCCCCGGTCGTCGTGGACGGCGACGGGGCCACCGTGGGCTTCCTCTTCGACCGGGCGGACTTCGACTCGGAGGCCTGGCCGGGCCTGATGAACGCACTCGTGAGCAAGGGCCTGCTCTCGGCCCGGACGGCCGATGCCATCGCCCGGGAGAAGGCCGGCGTGACACTGCGCGACGCGCTGCTGTTCATCCAGCCCACCGAGGACCTGGCCGGCGATGCGGCGGCGGGGGACGACGAGTTCCGGCTGCCCAACGAGATGGCCAACAAGACCACCCAGTGCCTGCTCACCGCGCGCTTCGGCCAGCTGCCGGAGACGCTGCGCTGGGGCATGGGCTTCGTCGCCGAACAGCGGCTTTACCATGCGATCTACCAGTTCAACGCCGCCGGTTTCGTGGCGGCGGTGGATCACTTCGACTGGCCCGAGAAGACGCGCGAGCTGCTCAAGCAGCGCGAGAAGTCCGATGACGACTTCGTGTTGTCGGCGTTCATCGACGAGCGCATGGCCGCGGGGCGTCCCGAAGCGCCGCAGATGGCTGCCTGGGGCGTGCTCGAGTACATGCTCGCCGAGCACCCGGCCGAACTCGGCGGCATGCTCACCGAACTGGCCGCGCTGCACGCCGATGCCGTCGGAGGGCGCTCCCGCCCGGACTACAGCGGCGCGGAGGAGCCCACACGAGAGGTGCTGGCCCGGCACGTGGACGCGCTCGACTTCAAGGCCATGCTGCGACACATCAAGAAGGCGAAGTGAGCGCGAAGCGGCGCGCGCCCGAGCGCGCGCCGACAGGCACCCTGCTCACGGCTCGGCCCGGGCTGTTCGCCCGAACGGGTCAACCGAACAGCGACGAGCCCTTGGTCGGCGCGGCTTCCCCGCTGCGCTGATCCGCCGGTGCCTCGGGGAAGCGCCCGTCGAGTGCGTCGCTGGCCAGGGCCTTGGTGTCGGCCGGGAAGTCCTTGCCCAGCAGCCAGCGCAGGTAGTCGGGGTTCTCCTCGGCCAGCTCGCGCAGGGGGCGGTGCTTGTGCTTGCCGAAGTTGAACACGACCTCGCCCTCACGCCACACGAACTTGCCGCCCGAGTCGAGGGCTCCGGGCGGGACCTCGTGCAGCAGGCCGTGCAGCTCGCCGACCTCCTTCGGCAGCTCGGCGTAACGCGCCACCTGTGCCAGCAGGACATCGGCCGCGGCGACCGCATCGGCCTCGGCGCTGTGAGCGTCCTCCAGCTCGCGGTCGCAGTAGACGCGTAGGGCGTGGGTCAGGTTGCGCGGCTCCATGCGCCGGAAGATGACGCTGCTGTCGAGCACGCGCGTGCCCTCGTGCGGGAAGGGCAGGCCCACGCGCCGGAACTCCGCCGCCAGCAGCGGGATGTCGAACTTCTCCACGTTGAAGCCGGAGAGATCGCACTCGGCCAGGGCCGCGTGCAGCTCGGCGGCGATCTCGGCGAACGCCGGAGCCGTGGCGACGTCGTCGTCGGTGATGCCGTGCACGGCGGTGGCGTCGGCGGGGATCGGCATCCCCGGATTCACCCGCTGGGTGGTGACTCGTCGCTGCCCGTCGGGCTGCAGGTGCACGCAGCAGACCTCCACGATCCGGTCCGTGGCCGTGTCGACGCCCGTGGTCTCCAGGTCGAACACCACCAGCGTGCGCTCGAGCCGCAGTGTCGTGCGGATCATCTCCACCTCCCTTGCCGATCGTGTCGGCCGCGTCAGGCCCAGCGGGCCTCTGTCATGCGCCTCGCCGGCGCATCGCGCCGAGGACTCACCGCCTGAGCCGCCGCGCGCTGGTTCCATGCTAGCGCTCGCCGATCGCGGATCGAACCGCTTCCCGCAGGGTCTCGCCGGCGGCCGATCCGAAGACAAGCGCCGGCCGAGGAGGGCCCACGCAGGTCCGGTGAGCCGTGCTAGACTCGCCTGCCCCCGATCCTGCGCAGCCGCGTGCCCCCTCCCCCGAAACGCGGCGCGACCCCCCCGATACCCTTTCGAGGAGACCGGCGTGTCCCGACCGTTCCTGCGCGTACCCCTGGTCGTCTCCTGCCTGGCCCTGGCCGCGTCCATCGCGACCGCCTCCGACCTGACCGTCGACGGTCGGACCAGGATCACGAAGCTGATGGGCTCGCCGGGCGAGATCCAGGTGACCGGCGCGGCCAACAGCACCGTGTGGTTGCTCGTCGACTCGACGCCCGGACCGGTGCAGATCTTCGGCCAGACGCTCGAGCTGGGGCTGACACCCGCGCTGATCATCGAAGTCCTCGGCTCCACGGGCCCGGGTGGCAGCCTCGACGTGCCGCTCGTCGTGCCGTCGGACCCGGCCTTCGACGGGATCACGGGCTACATCGCCGTGGCGGTCCTCGACCAGAACGCGCAGAACGGCTTCGACTTCAGCAACGGCGTGGCCATCACCGTGGCCGATCGCAACATGGAGCTGGCCGGCAACTCGCTCGCGCAGTACCCGCACTTCGAGTTCGTGCGCGCGTTCAACGAGGGTGCGAACATCGAGGTCACCGTCGACGCGAGCGTGTTCCCCGAGATCGACGGCCGCAGCGGCGACGTCTACGTAGTGGATGCCAAGACGCGTGACGGTTGGATCGCGGACGCGACCCTCACCGACGTGACCGGCAACGGCCCCGACGCGGTCAGCTTCAACGGCGCGACCATCGCGGGCAACGCCTTCGTGCTCGACGCCGGCACCCTGGACGGCGACGCCGGCATCGACCTCGGCGTGCCCTACGACGTGGTCATCGACCTGAATACGAACGGTGTCCTCGACGCCGACGACTTCATCGATGGCTATAGCGACGAAGCCGGCCTGTACGTCGTCAAGGACACCACGCTGGGCGGGCCGTTGGCGGTCACCGAGGCGCTGTACTCGGGCGGCTCTTTCCTCGGGCAGAACCTCTTCTATCCCACCGACATCGCGTCCTTCGACGATCCGCTGCCGCTCGTGGTCGTGAGCCACGGGAACGGCCACAACTACCAGTGGTACGACCACATCGGGAACCACCTGGCGTCGCACGGCTTCATCGTCATGAGCCACCAGAACAACACGATCCCGGGTATCGAGACGGCCTCGACCACGACGCTCACCAACACCGACTACTTCCTGGGCAACCTCGCCACGATCCAAGGCGGCATCCTCGACGGTCGCGTCGATTCGAGCCGCATGACGTGGATGGGCCACAGTCGTGGGGGAGAGGGCGTCGCACGGGCCTACGACCGCATCTTCGACGGCACCTGGACGCCGGTGAACTACACCATCGACGACATCGTGCTGGTCTCGAGCATCGCCCCGACCAACTTCCTGGGCACGAACAGCGCCAACCCCCACGGGGTCAACTACCACCTGTGGACCGGAGGCGCTGATGCCGACGTCAACGGCTGCGCGAACACCAACATCGTGCAGACCTTCCAGCTCCACGATCGCGCCGAACGCGAGCGCTTGTCGATCTCGCTGCACGGCGTCGGCCACGGCGACTTCCACAACTCCAGCGGCTCGGTGGCCAGCGGTCCCTGCCTGGTGGGCAAGACCAACACCCACGCCATCGTGCGCGGCTACGTGCTGCCCCTGGTCAAGCACTACGCCGAGGGCAACCTGCCGGCCAAGGACTTCCTCTGGCGCCAGTGGGAGCGCTTCCGCCCGATCGGCGCGCCCACCAGCGGCTGCGTCCACGTGGACCTGATGTACCGCGAGGGTCCCGACGCCGGGAAGCTCGTGGTGGACGACTTCTGGGCCAACACGGCGCTCGGTACCTCCAGCTCGGGCGGCGCCGTGACGGCGACCGTGAGCAACCGCACCGAGGGACGCCCGGACGACAACAACACGACGTTCACCCACAACGCCGCCGACCCGTTCAACGGCTTCACCAGCGGCAGCGGCATCGACACCACGCGCGTGCTGGCCTTCGAATACAACCAGCAGAACAGCGAGATCGTGTGGGACCTCGTGCCCGCGGCGCAGGACGCGCGTGACTTCGCCTACCTCTCGTTCCGCGCCTGCCAGTCGACCCGGCATCCGTTGACCACGGCTCACCTGGGCGACACGGTCTTCACCGTGGAACTCGCCGACGGCTCCGGCCGCACCAGCGCGATCCGCATCGACGCCTACGGCGGCGGCATCGAGGAGCCCTACCAGCGCACGAGCTGTGGTAGCGGCGCCGGCTGGGCCAACGAGTTCGAGACGGTGCGCCTGCGACTGGCGGACTTCCTGCACGACGGCAACGAGGTCGACCTGGCCGATCTGGCTTCGGTGACCTTGCGCTTCGGCCCCGCGTGGGGCACGCGCCAGGGCCGCCTCGGCTTCGACGACCTGGAATTCACCAAGGACTGACGCTCGAGTGTCCCCGCTCGACGGGACGGCGGCCGCGTCCGCCCGTCCCCAGGAGAACTACTGATGAACCGCTTTCCTCGCGCCGGTCTGTTCCTGGTTGCGGTCCTGCTGCTCGCAGGGGCCGTGCCCCTGGTGAAGACGTTGCTGGGTGATCCGCCGCCGCCGCTGCCCGACGACGTCTTGTCGCGCACCGTCGAGTTGGTCTACGCCCGTCCGTTCGTGCTGGACCAGCCCTACACCCACTTCTTCCGCGCCGAACAGCCGGCGGTCGCCTCCGGCTACGTGCTGGTGATCGCCGCCGATCCGGCAGTGATCCATCCGCGCCAGACCTACGAGCCGGTGCTGTACGTGGGCGACGAGACGGCCGAACGCGTCAACTTCGGCCACGAGTCGGGCCACGTGATCGCCTTCGTGCCTGCCGGGCTCGATGCCGACGGGCAGGTGGATCTCGATCTCGCCTCGACGCCGATCTACTTCGGTGAGCCCGCGTTGCCCGAACAGGTGACGCGCGAGCAGGCGCGGGCCCAGCTCGAGCGGGCCGTGGAACGGGGCATCCGTGCGCAGCCGCTGGCCAACGTGCTCGGTCGCACGGAGGGTGTGCTGCGGTTCGCCGACGACGGCGACCTGCGACTGTGGGCCAGCGATCTGATCGAACGCTACTCGCCCCAGGAAGTCGACCTCGTGAGCGGCTTGCGCGCTCCACGGGTGGGACGCTGACCCGAGCGGCCTACCAGCCCTCCCAGCCGTAGACCTGGCCGCGCTCGCGATCGGCGGGCACGACGCGCAGCGGCAGCTCGAGCGTGCGCGTGGTCGGCGCCAGGCACGAGGTCTCGTCACAGGCCTGCCAGCGCAGGATCACCTTCAGCGTGAGCGGGCCCGGCGGCAGGTCGGAGGCCGCGCGCAGGTTGAACGCGCCCAGGGGGATGTCTCCGTCGTAGACCGGGATGTCGGCCTGCAGCAGTTCGTCGTGTTGGACCGTGTCCGCCGGCGGATAGCCCACCGCTCCCGACCACTCGATGCCCTCGGGCAGCTCCAGGGCGATGCTGAACGGGATCGTCAGCTCGCCGCCCGGCGCGTACACGTGGAAGCCGTCGAGGATCGTCGGCAGCACGGCCAGCTTGAAGTCGTCGCCCGGACGCACGACGTCGTGTGACCACATCCAGCGGGCGGTGACGATGTCGCGGGGGGCGAGCCGACCTGCGGCCACGTCGGCGACCGTCCAGCCGCTGGCGCCTGCGCCGTGGCCGTGATCGCTGTCGGCGCCCGGAACGCGCGCGACGAGCACGCCATCGACCTCGTCCACCGGCAGCGGGTCGACGCCGGCCACGTCAGCGAGTGCACCCAGCACCTGATCGAGGCGCGGTCGTGCCTCCTTCGTTCCCGGCACGAAGCGCTTCAGCGTGCCGCCCCGGGCCACGACGTAGGCACCGAAGATCTCGAAGTGCTCACGGGTGACCTGGTCGGGGTCGGCCACGATGTGCAGTCCCGGCCCGACGTAGGTCTCGATCCGTTCGAGCATGGCCGGGTCGCGTTCGAGCTGGGCGATGGCCACGATCTCGGTGTCGAGCGCGGTGAAGGCCGCCAGGTTCTTCTGCAGCTCGACGAGCTGCCGCAGGCAGAACAGTCACCACCAGGTGCGGAACGGAGTGATCAGCAACTGCTTGTTGCGTGCCAGTGCGATCAGGTCCACGTCGTCGCCGCGGGCATCGGGCAGGACCAGTCGGGGCAAGGGCAGATCGAGCTCCTCGGCGCCGACGTCGCCGCGGTCGATGGCGCGGTCGCGCTCGACCTCGCGGGGGATGCGCTTGAGCGATCCGGCCTTCTCGAAGAACTCGTAGAAGCCCGGGAGCTGGGGGTCCTGGGGCGCCGGGTCCTGGGCGAGGGCCGGGGGGGCCAGGGCCAGCCAGGCCCGGCCGACGAGCGGGGCGGGGTTGCTCAACGAGCGTCTCCCGGTTTGAGGGCGGGTGATTCTACCGGCGTGCCGGCGCCATCAGGGGGCGGTGGGGTCACTGGGCGGACAGCGTGGACCGTGCCCGCGACGATGGCCATATCCCGAAAACCACCCCTGCGGACCGATTCCGTGCTTCGGTCCCGGGCCCGGGACCCCTGCTGATGTGGCGGGATCGCTCCAGTTCATCGTCCGGGCCGGGGGGCATGGCAAGGGGGGCCGGGCTGATCGCCCGGGCCGCAGGACTTGCACGCGCCCACATAACATCAAGATTGTCCCATAATCGGCGGCTCGGGATCGGGCGCTGTGTTTGCCGCTGACTCCGCCCCCCGGGAGTCGGCTGGAGGATTGACCCATGTTCGTTCGCACCGCCTTGTCCTGCGTGGCCGCTGTCGCGCTCTGCACCACAGCTCCGGCTGCCCAGGCGCCCGGAGAGGTCATCGCCGAAGTGGAGATCGGCCCGGACACCGGAGGCTTCGGGGGCGACCTCGACTTCTTCGACCGCTTCGGCTCGGCGCTGGCTCCGCTGGGCGACCTCGATGGTGACGGCAACGAAGACGTGGCCGTGGGTGCTCCGGGCGATGACGACGGGGGCTTCGCCCACGGCGCGGTGTGGATCCTGCTGCTCGATGCCGACGGCACGGTGAAGAGCCAGACCAAGATCAGCGACAGCGCCGGCGGGTTCAGCGGCGACCTCGATTTCTACGACCGCTTCGGCGCCGCGCTGTGCGCGCTCGGTGACCTGGACGGCGACGGCGTCGTGGACCTGGCGGTGGGCTCACCGCGTGACGATGACGGCGGCCCGTTCAGCGGGGAGCCGGAAGAAGAGGAAGCGGAAGAGGAGGAAGGCGACGCGGGCCCGGGCGACGGGGGACTGGGATTCAACCGCGGCGCGGTCTGGGTGCTCTTCCTGAACGCCGACGGCACGGTGAAGAGTCACGCCAAGATCAGCGACGC
>JAJDEQ010000107.1 GCA_029259695.1 Planctomycetota bacterium | reverse complement strand
CAGGTCGCGGAACTCGGCGAAGTTGCCGCTGCTGCTGAGCGGCTCCATGCTCACGCCGACGACGAGTTCGGGCAGACCGTCGCCGTCGACGTCGCCCGGTGCCGCCATGCGCGTGAAGGCCCCGATCTCGCTGGAGGTCAGGGGCGTGATCACCGCGCCCGTGGCGCCGTCGAGCAGGGCGCCGGAGCCCGCGCTGAAGGGTGCGCCGCTGCCGCCGCCCGCCAGTTCGGGGATCCCGTCGCTGTTCACGTCGCCCACCGACAGCAGGTTGCTGCGGGTCACGTTGTCGGTGGTCCAGAGGAGCGTGCCGTCCACACCGGAGAAGACCTCGACGCGGTTGATGCCGGAGTCGTTGATGAACGAGCCCACGGCGATGTCGGGCACGGCATCGCGATCGATCAGGCCCGCGTCGGCCACGGACGTGGCGTAGTTGAACGTGGGGGTGGTGTTCACGATCTCCCGCACGATGGCGTCCGTCAGGGGATCGATCGCCAGGGCGCGGCCCACGGCCGTGCCGTGCACGATGAAGTCCTGATCGCCGATCAGCACTTCGCCCGTGCCGTCGCCGTCGAGGTCGCCGATGGACGACATGGAGATGCCGATCCGCTGGGCCGGCGTGATGCCGTCGATCGTGTTGAGCACTACACCGTCGTCGCCGGAGATGACGTGAACCGTGCCGGCCGAGTTCAGGCCTCCCGGGTCGGCGTCCGGTTCACCCACGGCGATTTCGGGCACGCCGTCGCCGTCCACGTCGCCGAGGGCCGCCATCTGCCAGCCGATGCTGCCCACCGGGCTGCCCGGGACGGTCCACAGCAGGGCCCCGTCGCTGCGCGAGTAGCCCCGGGCTTCGTCGCCGTCGGCCACGGCGATGTCGGGCTGCCCGTCGCCGTCGACGTCGCCCATGCTCAGCACGTTGAGCGGGATGGCGGTGCCGCCGCCGGTCCCCACGTCCGTGAAGTCGAGCACCGTGCGGTCAGCCCCCGAGATGGTGAACACGCCCACGGCGCCCGCCACCAGCAGGTCCTGCGCGCCGTCGCCGTTCACGTCGCCGGCCACAGCGACGCGTGCTCCGATGGGACCGAAGGGGCCGGGGAAGGCCAGCTCGGCGAGCTGCGTCTGCGCCGCGGCGGGTGTGGTCACCAGCGCTGCGAGGAACGAAGCGGACAGGACACGACGCACGACACGCTGGAGCCTGGGACCCATGGCACCCCCGATCGGAAGGGACTGCGGCCGGTCATCGTCCTCGCCGCCCGAGCGGGGAGTCGCCGCGAACGCACCCTAACCGGTGTCCGGCCTCCCACGTCACCCGCCCGAACCCAGGGCCCAGCGGACCCGGGCCTGTAGAATCGAGCGACGGGAGCCCCGTCCCCATGGAGGAGCTGGAAACGGTGTCCGAGTCCGTCAGGTTTCGCTGCAGTCCGGGCCGCTCATGAGCGGCGATCGCTCGGACGAGCTGCTGGCCGAGCTCTACGGCGAGCTGCACTCGCTCTCCCAGGGCTACCTGCGGGGTGAGCGCGGCGACCACACGCTGCAGGCCACGGCCCTGGTGCACGAGGCCTGGGTGCGGCTGGCCGACGTGGATCACTGGAACGACCGGGAGCACTTCTTCCGCACGGCCGCGCGCGCCATGCGGCGGGTGTTGATCGATCACGCCCACCAGTACCGTGCGGCGAAGCGCGGCGGGGGTGAGCGTCCGGTCTCGATCGATGAGGTCACCTCGCTGCTCGCCGTGGACCAGGAGGTGGACGTGCTGGTGCTCGACGAGGCGCTGGCCGAACTCGAGGCCCTGGACGAACCCAAGGCGCGCATCGTGGAGCTGCGCTTCTTCGCCGGCTGCACCATCGACGAGACGGCCCGGGCGCTGTCGATCTCCACCGCCAGTGTGGAGCGGGGCTGGCGCTTCGCACGGGCCTGGTTGCGCGCCCGGCTCGAAGACGACGGAACGACCGGGTCTGGAGCGACCGGCTCGGGAGCGGCGGGACCCGGAGCGGCGGGACCCGGAGCGGCGGGGCGGGGGGAGTCCGATCGGTCCGGTGACGGTCGGCCCCCGGGACGTGACAGGCGATGACCGAACGCCCCGCACCGGCCGCCGAACGCTGGCAACGGCTCGAGCAGCTCTTCCACCAGGCCCTCGCCCTGCCCCCCGGCGAGCGTTCGGCCTTCCTCCAGCGCACGTGTGACGACGACGGACTGCGTCGCGAGGTCGAGCGCATGCTCGTCAGTGACGAGGGCTCGGCCGACTACCTGGCGGCCTTGCGCGACGAGGTGGTGGCCCCCGTCGAAGCCGCCGAGCACGAGGCGTTCGAGCAGCCCGGGCAGCGCGTCGGCGCCTTCGAGCTGGTGCGCTGCCTCGGTCGCGGCGGCATGGGCAGCGTCTGGCTCGCCGAGCGCACCGACGAGTTCCGCCAGCGCGTCGCCGTCAAGCTGGTGCGACGGGGCCTGGACACCGGGGAGATCCTGCAGCGCTTCCGTCAGGAGCGTCAGCTGCTGGCCGGCCTCGAACACCCGCACATCGCCCGGCTGGTCGACGGCGGCGCCACGCCCGACGGACGCCCGTACCTGGTCATGGAGGCCGTCGAGGGCAAGCCCATCGACACGTGGTGCGACGAGCAGCGGCTCGACATCGCAGCGCGCCTGCGACTCTTCGTGAAGGTCTGTGCCGCCGTCCAGCACGCCCACGGCCATCTGGTGGTGCACCGTGATCTCAAGCCGGGCAACATCCTGGTCACCGAGGAGGGGGAGCCCAAGCTGCTCGACTTCGGCATCGCCAAGGTGCTGGACGGTGGTGCGGACTCGGGCGACGTCACCGACACGCTGCAGCGGCGCATGACGCCCCAGTACGCGAGCCCCGAGCAACTGAGCGGACTGCCGCTCTCGCTGGCCAGCGACGTCTACTCCCTGGGGGCGCTGCTCTACGAGTTGCTCACGGGCCACCGCCCGTACGAACTGGCCGGTCGCACGCCCCAGGAGCGGGAACGGCTGATCACCCACGACGAGCCTCGGCGTCCCAGCACCGTGGTGACGCAGTCCATGACCCGCCCCGTGGCCGACGGCACGACCCGCACCACGAGCGCGGCCGACCTCGGTCACGCACGGGCCGACGAGCCCGGCCGTCTGAAGCGCCGCTTGTCAGGCGACCTGGACACGATCGTGCTG
>JAJDEQ010000106.1 GCA_029259695.1 Planctomycetota bacterium | reverse complement strand
CGCATGCGCAGCAAGAACGGCAAGTACACCGGCGTGGTGGGTGAGGTGCTGGAGTTCGATCCGCCGCACCGTTACGCGCACACCTTCCGCTTCACGAACTTCGATGATGCCCCCTGCAAGGTGACCTACGAGTTGAGCGAGTCGGGCGACGGGGTGGACTTCACGTTGCGCTGCGAAGACATGCCGGCCGGCAGCAAGACGGCCAAGCAGATGAAGCAGGGCGGCAGCTTGATCGTGAACACGCTCAAGTCCATCGTGGAGACGGGCCGGGCGCCGTTCGGGACGCGCATGCTCTACGGTCTGTTCAAGGTCATGGAGCCGTTCTCGCCCAAGAGCACGCTGACCGAGAACTGGCCTTGATCGAGGCAAGGGAGTCGTCGCGCCTTGGATGACCGCATGACACCCCAGGGGCCGGACGCGTCGCCGAGCGGGTGCCCGTGAGCGCCGCGTTCAAGGACCACTTCTCGGATACGTCCGATCGCTACGCGCGCTATCGGCCCAGCTATCCACCCGCGCTGTTCGCCTGGCTCGCCTCCACGTCGCCGCAGACCGAGCGTGCGTGGGACGTGGGGACCGGCTCCGGGCAGGCGGCGCGCGCGCTGGGCGAACACTTCACCGAGGTCGTGGCGACCGACGCGAGTGAGCGCCAACTGGAGCGTGCCGAGGATCATGCCCGCGTGCGCTACGCCTGCGCTCCCGCGGAGCACAGCGGTCTCGCGGATGCGTCGGTGGACCTGATCACCGTGGCGCAGGCCGCTCATTGGTTCGACCTGCCCGCGTTCTACGCGGAGGTGCGGCGGGTGGCGCGCGGCCCCGCCGTGCTGGCCCTCTGGTGCTACAGCCTGCTGTCGATCGACCAGGTCGTCGACCCGGTGCTGCAGCGCTTCCACCTGGACACGATGGGTCCCTGGTGGCCACCCGAACGGGCGCTCACCGACTCCGGTTACGTCACGATCCCGTTTCCGTTCGATGAGCTCACGGCGCCGGCCTGCTCCATGGTTGCGCAGTGGGACCTGGCCGACCTGCTGGGCTACCTCGGCACATGGTCGTCGGTGCGCGCCTACCGGCAGGCTCGGGGCGACGATCCGCTGCAACCCCTGGGGGCCGACCTCGCCGCGGCCTGGGGCGACCCGCAGGCTCGTCGCGACGTGCGTTGGCCTGTGCACATGCGCGTGGGGCGGGTCGAATCCGGGGGCGGGGAAAGCGGGGCGTGACCGCGCCCTCCGGCACCGGAGTCCCGAGCGCGCAGGCCTGGCTGCTGCTCTGGGTGCGGCCGCGCCGCACGATGTCGGCGCTGCTCGAGCGACCGGTGGGGTGGACGCCGTGGCTGCTCGTGCTGTTCGGTGGTGCGGCTCACGCGCTCAACGTTCGGCTCTGGCGCGACGCCCTCGGGGCGCCTGCGCGCGAGACGGTGTCGCTGACTGCCGGGCTGCTCCAGGGAGCGCTCGGCGGGTTGGTCGGCATGTTGCTCTGGCCGACGCTGCTCGCGCTGGTCGGTCGCCTGTTCGGAACACGCGCGGCCTGGGGGCGCGTGGCCGTGGCCTACGCCTGGTGCCAACTGCTGGTCGCTCAAGGCCTGCTCTTGTGGTTGCCCCTCGTGGCTTTTCTCGGGGGCGATGCCTTCGGGACGCGCATCCAGTGGGTGTCCGCCCCCGGCTCCGCGCAGGCCGCCTGGAACCTGTGGGTGGCGACCCACGCCGTCCTCGCTGCATATGCATGTGCTGTCTGGGTAATCTGCCTGGCTGCCGCTCAACGGGGCACTCGCGTGCGCGCTCTGGCGACCACGATCGGCGTCCTGCTGCTCGTCATGGCCCCCGTGGCGCTGTGGACGCGGACCGGCTGATCCCGCCGAGCCTGCCGGGCGGATCGCGCGCTCGCCCGGGCTGCGTGCGCATCGCGGAGCGGCCGGATGGTGAGATCCTCGCCGCGCACGTGTGAGGCGTTGTGCCCACCGGTCCGCCGACTCCGGCGTGACTCGCACCAGGATCGTGACCGACGGGTCCGGCGCGTTCGGGACGGTCGCTGTACACTGCCGACATGACTTCGACGACCTCCTCGCGACACAGCGTTGACCCGGTGCCCGGCGAGCACGCCTTCGACATGGCCGATGCCATCGCCGTCCTCGAGCGCACACCCGACGTCCTCGCGGCGTTGCTCACCGGACTCAGCGACAGCTGGTCCGAGTTCCGGGAGAACGCGGAGACGTGGAGCCCCTACGATGTGATGGGCCACCTGATCCACGGCGAACAGACCGACTGGATCCCGCGCGCGCGCATCATCCTTGCAGGCGACGAGTCGCGCACCTTCGAACCGTTCGACCGCTTCGCACAGGAGGACGAGTCCCAGGGCAAGTCGATGGACGACCTGATCGACGAGTTCGCCGGTCTGCGTCGCGAGAACCTCGCGGCACTCGACGAACTCGACCTGACGACCGCGGATCTCGACCTGCGTGCCCGTCACCCCGAATTGGGGCCGGTGACCCTGCGGCAGTTGCTCGCCACCTGGGTCGCCCACGACCTGGCGCACATCCGCCAGGTCTCGCGCACGCTGGCCCGACGCTACGCCCGCGACGTGGGTCCGTGGCGCGCCTACATGCCGGTCATGGGCGACGGCTGACCGTTCCTCGCCGGAGCGACCCTGGCGGCGGCCTCCGAGGCTGCAGCGCGAGGCGCCGCGCCCGCCACCGGCCGTGACTGTGGCAGAATGTCGCGCCGCCCCTCGGGGCGCTGGTCGGTTCCCGCCGGAGCGCGCAACGTCGTGGATTACGAGAAGCTGGGCGCCTTCTACCTGGGGCGGCGTTACGACATGGACGCCGGTCGCGTCACCGACGAGACCGTCCTGTACGACGCGAAGGACCTGACCACTCACGCCGTGTGCGTGGGCATGACCGGCAGCGGCAAGACCGGCCTCGGCGTGTCGTTGCTGGAGGAGGCCGCGCTCGACGGCATCCCGGCCATCGCGATCGACCCCAAGGGCGATCTGGGCAACCTCATGCTCACGTTCCCGGAGCTGCGGCCCGAGGACTTCCGCGCGTGGGTCGACGAGGGCGAGGCGGCGGCGAAGGGGCGCACGCCCGACGAGCACGCCCGGGTGCTCGCCGAACGTTGGCGCTCCGGTCTGGCGGACTGGGACCAGGACGGCGCGCGCATCGCGCGCTTCCGCGAGGCCGTCGACATCTCGATCTACACGCCCGGGAGCAACGCCGGACTGCCGCTCGCGGTCCTGCGTTCGTTCTCCGCGCCGCCCGCGGCCGTGGCCGAGGACACCGATGCCCTGCGGGAACGCGTGTTGTCGGCGGTCTCGGGGCTGCTGGCCCTGGTCGGCATCGACGCCGACCCGGTGCGCAGCCGCGAGCACATCCTGATCTCGACGCTGCTCGAGGAGGCCTGGCGAGCGGGGCGCGATCTCGACCTGGCGGACATCATCCGCGAGATCATGGAGCCGCCCTTCGACCGCGTGGGCGTGTTCGACCTCGAGACGTTCTTCCCCGGGGACAAGCGCACCGATCTCGCGATGGCGATCAACAACCTGCTCGCCTCGCCGTCCTTCGCCTCCTGGCGCGAGGGCGAGGCGCTGGACGTCGGGCGACTGCTCCACACACCGGAGGGCAAACCGCGCCTCTCGATCGTGTCGATCGCCCACCTCTCCGAGCCCGAGCGCATGTTCTTCGTGACGTTGCTGCTCAACGAGGTCGTGAGCTGGATGCGCGGACAGTCGGGCACCGGCAGCCTGCGCGCGCTGCTCTACATGGACGAGGTGTTCGGTTACTTCCCGCCCACGGCCAACCCGCCCAGCAAGCGTCCCATGCTGACGCTGCTCAAGCAGGCCCGGGCCTACGGGCTGGGCTGCGTGCTCGCGACCCAGAACCCGGTGGACCTCGACTACAAGGGCTTGAGCAACACCGGCACCTGGTTCCTCGGGCGGCTGCAGACCGAGCGCGACAAGGCGCGGGTGATCGAGGGGCTCGAGGGTGCGTCGGCCGCGGCCGGTGCGGGCTTCGACAAGGCCCGCATGGAGCGCCTGCTGGCCGGGCTCGACAGCCGCGTCTTCCTGGTCAACAACGTGCACGAGGATGAGCCCGTGTTGTTCCATACGCGTTGGGTCCTCAGCTATCTGCGCGGCCCGCTGACGCGCGAGCAGATCGCGCAGCTGATGGCTCCCCGTCGGGCGTCGAACGCGGCCGCGACCGTCGGGGGCCGTGCCCGGGGCACGCTGGAGGCGGTGGCGGCCGAGACACCGCCCGCCGCGCCGGCGCCGAGCGACGTCGCTCCCGCGCAGCCGTCGGTCGAGCAGCCCACACAGGACGACGCGTCGCCCGCGTCCCGACCGGTGGTTGCGGCGGAGGTCGACGAACTCTTTCTGCCGGCGGCAAGAGCGGTGCCCGCCGGCCACGGCATGCTGTACCGTCCGGCGTTGCTCGGGGTCGCCACCGTCCACTACGCCAACTCGCCCGCGGGCGTGGACGAGTGGCGTCACACCGCCCTGCTCGCGCCGCTCGTCGATCCGCTGCGCGGGTCACCCTGGGGCGATGCCGCCCTGCTCGATGGAGGCGCTCCCGGACTCGACGAAGAGCCCGTGCGCAGCGCGGGCTTCGGTGGCCTGCCGTCGCGCGCCGCGGAACCGAAGAGCTACGGGCAGTGGGGCAAGATGCTCAAGTCGCACGTGTACAAGGAGTACCCGCTGCAGCTGCTCAAGTGTCGCGAACTGAAGCTCACCTCCGCTGTCGACGAGAGCCGTGGCGACTTCCAGGTGCGACTGCGGCAGGCGCTGCACGAGCGGCGCGACGCAGGCGTGGAGAAGATGCGCACGCGCTACGCGCCGAAGTTGGCGCGCCTGCGCGATCAGATCGCGTCGGCCGAGCAGAAGGTGGAGAAGGAGCGGGAACAGTACGAGGAGAAGAAGACCCAGACGGCGATCTCCATCGGTTCGACGATCCTGGGCGCGCTCTTCGGCCGCAAGCTGGGCAAGAGCGATGTGAGCAAGGCGGCGACCGCGGCCAAGGGGGCCGGGCGCACGGCGCGCGAGAAGCAGGACATCCGCCGGGCCCGGGAGAAGCTCGAGGCCCTGGAAGAGAAGCTCGAAGCGCTCGAGGCGGAGTTCGAGAGCGAGATCGACGAGTTGCGCGCCGACGCGGCCGATCCGGCACGACTGGAGCTGGACGAACTCGTCGTGCGTCCGCGCAAGACCGACTTCGTCGTGGAGCAGGTGAGCCTGGTGTGGACGCCGTGGGCCGTCGACGCGGACGGGAACGCCCAGCCGCTCGCCTGAGTGACGCCCTACTTGTAGAGCTTGCCCTCGTGCTGCACCCAGCCCCCGGGCCGCCGGCCCTGCGGGTCGTGGTGGGTCCAGTGGATCACGCCGCCCTTGTCGTTCCACTCGAACTCGCCGCGGACGTCGACGTGGTCGCCGCGATCCAGCGGCACGCGCTCGGCGAGGTCGATGTTGTGGGCCACGAGTACCGTGTGGTCGTTCTCGAGCCGCAGCACGAAACGCTGGTGTTGGCTGCCATCGCGGTCGTCCGGGAGCACGCGCTCCACCTCGCCGCCGATCTCGACCACGATGTCCGAGCGGCCGTCACGGAAGGCCTGGGCGATGACGCTGCTGTCGTCGGTGGCGTAGCCGGTCGGGGTCGATTCCGCGGCGCCGGGGCTCGAACCTGCGCCGTGGTCGCTGCTGTCGGCGGTCGCGGGTCCGCCGGGGCGACCCAGTCCGATGTCCTCGAGCGAACCACTCCATTGGGCCGCTCCATACAGGACGGCCACCGCGATCAGGATCAGCAACCGACGGGTCATGGAGTGTCCCCGGTGAGGAGTCGGGTCGGGCTCGGCGCACCCCCCGGCGCGCCGGGGCAACGAGCACCGCGGCGGAACGGGACCGCGATGGCCGGCGGGGGCGGGAGAGGAGGTCACGGCCCGTCGTCGGCTGTCCACGAGCCTAGCATCAGGGCGCTCACCGTGCTGGATGACGATTCGGTGTGGCAGCCGCCGCTCCTGGCCTAGACTGCCCGCATGGACGAGACCGCCACCGAGGTCGGCGCACGGCTCGCGGCGCAGACGCGCTGGTTGCAGTTGCTGCTGATCCACCTGGCGGGCCGTCGGGTGCGCGCGCGCGTCGACGTGGACGACCTCGTCCAGGAGGTCTTCCTGCGCGTGCTCGGGGCGTCCGAGCCGCCGCCTCCGGGGGACGCGCTGCGCCCGTACCTGGCGCGCCTCGCGCGGAACGCGGTGATCGATACGGTGCGACAGCTGCGGGCCGCCAAGCGCGACGGTCGCGAGCAGCGCTTCGTGCACTCCGACGGCAGCCTGCCCGGCGCGCGCGCCAGCCAGATCCCCGGCCTCGGCCCGGGTCCCGCCACTCTGGCGGCCCAATCGGACGAGCACCGGACGCTCCTGGCCGCGTTCGAGCGCCTGTCCACGGAACACCGACGGGTGATCGGCCTGCGCCAGCTCGAGGGGCTCTCAGCCGCCGCCGCCGCCGCGCGCATGGGCCGCAGCGAGACCGCCGTCCATTCCCTCTACCGCCGTGCTCTCACCGCCTGGAGCGTCGCCGCGGAGGCCGGCGGCGCAGGCGGGAGCGGGCCCTAGCCCGGGCTAGTCCTCCAGCTCCTCTTCCTCGGCGCCGGGGGGCAGCGTGGTCTCGAGGATCTCGTGCGGGGCGGCTTCGCCCGCGGGGCTCGTGTCGTCGGCGACGAGGTCGTTGAGGCGGTCGATCAGCTGGCGCAGGCGGCCCATGCCGCGTCTCTTGAAGCGCAGCGTGAGGCGCGACAGGTGGTCGACCTCGCCTTCCTCTTCGGACAGCGGCTCGGCCACCTCGATGCGGCCGCTCACGAGCAGGTCCTTGAACTGCGTGTTGAGGATCTCGAGCTGATCGGGATCGGGGGCCTGGTGCAAGCGCATCACGAGCAGGTCGCGCACCCAGCGGCCGCTGTGGTAGTTGCTGTAGAACGAGAGGATCTCGTGCATCGCCACGTCGATACTGTCGGTGACCTTGAACAACGAGGTGTCGTGCTCGTCGATCAGGCCGCGCGCCGCCAGGTGGGACCGGACGTATTGCTGCCAGTCCTTCCAGTAGCTGCCGCCCGGTGCGTCGACGAAGACGATCGGGATGATCTCGCTCTTGCCCGTCTGGATCAGGGTGAGCGTCTCGAAGCCCTCGTCATGCGTGCCGAACCCGCCGGGGAACAGCGCCACGGCGTGGGACTCCTTCACGAAGGTGACCTTGCGCGTGAAGAAGTAGCGGAAGTTGATCAGCTTGTGATCGCCTTCGATGACGTCGTTGGCCGACTGCTCGAAGGGCAGCCGGATGTTCACGCCGAAACTCTGCGCGCGGCCGGCGCCACCCTGGGCGGCTCCCATGATGCCGTCGCCCGCCCCGGTGATGACCATCCAGCCCTGCTCGACGATCTTCTCGGCGAACAGCCGCGCGGCCTCCCACTCCGGGTGCCCCTCGGCGGTGCGCGCGCTGCCGAAGACGGACACCTTGCGCACGTTCGCGTAGGGCGTGAACACGCGCATGGCGTGGCGCATCTCCTTGAACGCGCTGTTCATCAGCTTGACGTCGCCGGGCAGTGACCCGTCGCGCACGAGTTGCAGCGCGGTCACCATGATCTGGCGGATGAGCTCGGGTGACGAACTCTCGCCGTAGACGGCCTGAGCCTCGGCGAGCAACTGCTCGAGCTGCTGGTTCAGTTCGGGACTGTTGAGTTCGTAGCGTCGTCGGCGGCGGGAGCCCATCGCAGGACCATGACAGACGGGGGTGGGGGATTCACGCTCTTCTCGGAAGCCCCCGCCTCGACGGCTCGGCACGACGCGCTGGAACCCGGCTGCCCGGGGTGGGTCGTCAGTCGGCCGTGCCCGGTCCTTGCGGGTGCGGTCCCGGGGAGAGCGCCTCGATGGCGGCCACGCGTTGCACCAGCGGAGGATGACTGTGGTGCAGCACGACGTCGAGCGGATGCGGCGTGAGGTTGCCCAGGCTGTGCGCCGCGAGTTTCTTGAGCGCAGTGGCCAGCGCGCGACCGTGTCCCGTCGTCTCCACGGCCCAGCGGTCGGCCGCGAACTCGTGGCGTCGCGAGAGCGCGTGCAGACCCAGCGAGACGACGAGTTCGACCGGGGTGTACAGCAGGCTGAAGCAGACGAGACCGGTGGCCACCGACGCGTGCTCGAGGCCGAAGGCGGCGAACAGCTCCGGGCGGTAGGCTACGCGGAACAGGCCCAGCAGCAGGCCGGTGTGCAGGACCGCGAGCAGCAGCCCCCAGAGCACGTGGTGGCGCTTGTCGTGCCCGACTTCGTGAGCGACCACGGCCAGGATCTCGTCCGTGTCGTGGCGCTCGATCAGCGTGTCGTACAGCGCGATGCGCTTGTTGCTCCCGAAGCCGGTGAAGAACGCGTTGGCCTTGCTCGAACGCCGCGAGCCGTCGACCACGAACACGCCCTGGAGCGGGAAGTCCACGCCGTTCGCGTACGCCAGGATGCGTTCGCGCAGTTCGCCGGCTTCGATCGGCGTGAAGCGATTGAACAACGGCATCAACCAGGTGGGGGCGATGAACTGCACCAGCAGCATGAACGCGGTGACGACGGCCCAGCAGAGGATCCAGGCGTCGAGTCCCATGCGCTCGAAGAGCGCGAGCACGGCGCCCAGCAACAGGCCGCCGAGCAGCGCGCCGACCAGGGCGCCCTTCGCCTGGTCGATCCAGAACGTCCGCTGCGTCGTGCGATTGAAGCCGAAGCGTGCCTCGATCACGAAGGTGGACCACCAGCGGAAGGGCAGGCCCAGCAGCATCCCGCCCAGCAGCAGCGCGCCGACGTACGCGAGCCCGCTGACCACGCTGCCGAAGCCGAGGGTCGCGACCCGGGCGTCGAGCCAGCCGAAGCCGCCGACGGCCCAGAAGGCCAGCAGCAGGCCGAGGTCGAACGATCGCGACCAGGCCGCGAAGCGCGTGCGCGCGGAGAGGTACGCCTGGGAGCGGCGGTAGGTGTCGGCGTCGTAGACATCGTCGAAGCCCTCGGGTGGCCGGTCCGCCAGGGAGGCGAGGTTGAGCCGCATGGCCAGCAGCTCGAGCCCGTGGGCGAGCAGCAGGGCCGCGACGATGACGAGGCCGAGGGTGTTCATGCCTCACCAGTACCCGACGGCAGCCCGGGTTGCCATCGCCGCCTACGCTCTCGCGGGCCGTGCCGGGCCGAAGGCGGCTCGGTGGCGGGTCAGGAGCCCGGGCAGGGGCCGGCATCGGCTCCGGTTGAGATTCGCCGGACCGGCGAACCCGGCCACCCGGTTTTTTTTCCAGAATGAGCGACGAATCGCGGCGGCGTCCACGCCCTGGTCCTGCATGAAAACCATGAATCAGCCTTCGCTCGACGACGTCATCGACCAGCTCGTGGCCCAGTACGCGGACCGCGCGCGCGCCCAGGGCCAGGAAGCCTCCTCGGAGGACCTGCTCGACCAGGTTCCCGCTGAACACCGGGAGGCCCTGGCCCGCTGCTTCCGCATGATCGACGCGGGCTTCGCCGAGGCTCCCTCGGCGGCGGCCCCGCTGGGACCGGGGAGCGTCCTCGGCGGCTACGAGATCACCGGGGTCCTCGGCCGCGGCGGGATGGCGACGGTGTATCGCGCCGTGCAGCCGGAGCTGGGCCGCGTGGTGGCGCTCAAGGTGCTGCGGCCCGGCCTCGCGCTGGAGGCCCGGCACGTGGATCGCTTCCGGCGCGAGGCGCGCGCGGTGGCCCGCTTGCAGCACCCGCACATCGTGGCCGTGCACACCGTCGGGGAGGAGCGCGGGTACCACTTCCTCTCGATGGAGTACGTGGACGGGCCGAACCTCGAGGACGCCCTGCAGCGGCTGCCCGAGGCGCGTCCCTGGACGGCGGGTGACCTGGCCCAGGCGACCGGGGTGGCGGCACTGGCCGAACTCGACGGCTTCGAGCGGGCCCTGGCCGCACTGCTGGCGCCCGTGGCGCGGGCCATCGGTGTGGCGCACGACCTGGGCATCGTCCACCGCGACATCAAGCCGAGCAACATCCTGATCCATCGGGACGGACGGGCCCTCGTGGCGGACTTCGGTCTCGCGAAGGGGGAGACGGACCTGGCGCTCTCGCTCACGGGCGAGCCGCTCGGTACCCCGTACTACATGGCGCCCGAGCAGGTGGCCGACGCGCGCCAAGGTGTGGATGCGCGTACGGATGTCTACGGCCTGGGGGTGACGATGTACGAGGCGCTGGCGGGGCGTCGGCCGTTCGCCGGCGACACGCTGGTGGAGGTCTTCGATGCGATCCGGACCCGCATCCCGCCGTCACTGCGCGGCCAGGCGCCCGAGTGTTCGACCGACGCCCAGGACGCCGTGCGCAAGGCGATGGCGCGAGACCCGGCCCAGCGCTACCGCTCGGCGCTCGAGTTCGCGGCGGACCTCGAAGCGCTGGCCCAGGGGCGTCCGACCCAGGCCCGCGCCGAAGCGGGCGGACTGTGGCGTCGCTTCTGGGCCAGCGTGCGCCTGGCCTTGTGGAGCCCGCGCTTCGAGTACACCTCGCCCCGTCGTGTGTGCGGGCTGCCGTTGGTGCACGTGCACATCGGCCGGGGGCCCGGCGGACGGTTCGCCCGGGCACGCGGGTGGCTCGCGGTGGGCAACATCGCCTCCGGGGTGGTGGCGGTGGGCAACGTCGCCGTCGGGCTCGTGTCCCTCGGCGTGCTCTCGGTCGGTGTGTTCGCGCTGGCGGGCGCCATGGCCCTGGGCGGGTATGCCCTGGGCGGCGGTGTGGGCGCCGGTGGTGTCGGCATCGGCGGTGCGGGCTTCGGTTACGCGGCCTTCGGTGGCTACGCCGCGGGGCACTACGCCGTGGGGGGGGCCGCCCCCCGGACGCACGTCATCTCGGGGCGCGGTGCCGACCCCGAGGCCGGGGCGGTCTTAGACGAGCCCCAGCCGGGGTTGCTCG
>JAJDEQ010000105.1 GCA_029259695.1 Planctomycetota bacterium | reverse complement strand
CGAGATCCCGCTGGACTGGTGGCACCCCTACGGCGGCGACGTGCTGCCCGCCCTGGTGGACGAAGCCCTGGCCCACAACCCGGACCTGCAGGCCGCGGCCACGCGCCTGGACGTGGCCCGCGCCCAGGCCGTGATCACCGGCGCCGACCGCAGCCCCCAGGCCTCCGTCGGCGCCTCGCGCACGCGCGACAAGCGCGTCTTCATCGGCTTGCCCGTGCCCGGTACCGAGAACGTCTCCACGCTCTCCACGGCGTACTCGCTCTCGTTCGACACGAGCTGGGAACTCGACCTGTGGGGCCGGCTGGCCGCCGCCGAGGAAGCGGCCCGGGCCGAGGTGCGCGCCGCGGAGGCCGACCTGGCCGGTGCTCGCCTCTCGCTCGTGGGCGCCACGGTGAAAGCCTGGCTGGCCCTGGTCGAAGCCCACCTGCAGGTGGGCGTGGCCGAGCGCAGCGCAACCAACTGGACCAACAATCGGCGGCTCGTCGAGCGCCGCTACCGGGCGGGACTGCGCACGGCGGTGGACCTGCGCATCGTCGCGGCCAGCGAAGCAGCCGCCGAGGCACGCCTGGCCGTGCGGCGGCGCAACGAGGCCCAGGCAGCCCGGTCGCTCGACGTGTTGCTCGGCCGCTACCCGGCGGGAGAGCTGCGCGCCACCCGCGACCTGCCGCGCCTGGACAACCTGGCGCCGACGGGCGTGCCCGCCGCCCTGCTCTCCCGTCGCCCTGACCTCGCCGCCGCCGAACACCGCCTGGCCGCGGCCGAGTTCCGCGTCACGGAGGCGCAGCGTGCGTTCTACCCCGACCTCACGCTGATCGGCAGCGCAGGCACCTCCAGCGACGACATGGGCGACCTGCTCGACGGCGACTTCACCGTCTGGAGCTTCGTGAGCCGCTTCACCCAACCCGTCTGGGAAGGCGGACGGCTGCGCGCCCGCGTCGACCTGACCGACGCCGTCGCCGCCGAAGCCCTGGCGCTCTTCGCCGGCACGCTGCTCGACGCCTTTGCCGAGGTGGAGAACGCCTTGGACGCCGAGCGCCGCCTGGCCGAAGAGGAAGCCGCCCTCGCGATCGCCGCCGTCGAAGCCCGCGAGGCGCGCACCCTCGCGGCCCAGCGTTACGGCTCGGGACTGGAAGACGTCGTCACGCTGTTGGAGACCGAGCGCGGAGCCCAGGTGGCGGAGAGCGAACTGCTCGCGGCGCGGCGCGAACGACTCGTGGCGCGCATCGACTTGCACCTCGCCCTGGGCGGCGGCTTCGGCACGACGTGGACCACCGACCCGCTGATCGAAGCCCCCCGGGCCCTGTGGTTGCAGGGCGCGCAAGCGGGCGAGCAACAGGCCCCGACCGACGAAGCCGACCCGGAGCGGCAGCCATGACCTCCGCCTCGCCGCCCCACGACGCGCCCGGCAGCCAGCGCGGCGCCGGCCTGGCGCAGGCCCTGTTGGCCGTGCTGATCCTCGTGGTCGGTGGGCTGCTGGCGCGCTTCGTCCTGTCCTCCCGCTCGGTGCCGGAGCTGGAAGCGACGCCCCCCGCGCCCCCCCTGGTGCACACGCTCAGCGTGCAACCGAGCGAGACGCGCATGGACGTGATCAGCTACGGCACCGTGCGCCCGCGCACCGAGAGCGTGCTCAGCGCGGAGGTCTCGGGGCGAGTCGTCTGGATCGCCGAGCACTTCGAGGCCGGCAGCTTCTTCGCCGCGGGGGACGAGTTGCTGCGCATCGATCCACGGGACTACGAGTTCGCCATCGTGCGCGCCGAAGCCGCCGTCGCCCGGGCACAGCTCGCGGTGGCCACCGAGGAGAACGAAGCCCGCGTCGCGCTCGAGGAGTGGACCCAGATCGGCGAAGGCGAACCCGACCCGCTGGTCCTGCGCGAACCCCAACTGGCCGAAGCGCGCGCCGCGGTGAGTGCGGCCCGAGCCGATCTGGAGCAGGCACGCATCGACCTGGAGCGCACGACGGTGCGCGCGCCCTACGACGGTCGCGTGCGACACCGCGACGTCGACCCGGGTGAGTACGTGGCGATCGCGACGAACCTGGGGCGCGTCTACGCCACCGATGTGGTCGAGCTGGTGCTGCCCGTGCCGCGCCACGAGGTGGGCTTCCTCGACATGCCCCTCGGCCGCGCGGCCCACAGCGTGCCGGAGCACTGGCCCGCGGTGACGTTCGCCACCGACTTCGGCGGCCGCCACTGGACCTGGGAGGGGCGCGTCGTGCGCACCGAGGGCGTGATCTCCGAGCGCACCCGGTCGGTGCGTCTGGTCGCCCGCATCGAGGCACCGTATGCGATCGACGAACCCGGGCGTCCACCGCTCGTCCCAGGCATGTTCCTGGACGCGCAGATCCGCGGCCGGGTCGTGTCCGACGCCCTCGTGGTGCCGCGCACCGCGCTGCGCGCCGACGACGTGCTGCTCATCGTGGACGACGACGAGCGCCTGCGCATGCGCTCCGTGACGCCGCTGCGCCTCGAGCGCGAGCGCGTGATCGTGGCCGCTGGACTGCTGCCCGGCGAACGGGTGTGCGTCTCCATCGTCGACGCGGCCACCGACGGCATGGCCGTGCGCGCCGAGCCCGCGCCCACGACGCCCCACGCGTCGCGCGACCCATGAAGGGCCCCGTCGCCTGGTTCGCCGGACACCGGGTCGCCGCCAACATGCTCATGTGGCTGCTGCTCACCGGCGGCTTCGTCACGGCGCTGGTGATCCAGCAGGAGGTCTTCCCCGAAGTCAGCGCCGACCTGATCACCGTCAGCATCGATCACCTGGGCGCTTCGCCCGACGAGGTCGAGGAGGGCGTGTGCATCAAGGTCGAGGAAGCCGTCTCGGGCCTCGACGGCATCGACCGCGTCACCAGCCGCGCCGTCCAGGGCCGGGGCACGGTACAGATCGAGGTCGAGGAGAGCGCGGACATCCGCGACGTGCTCGACGACGTGAAGACCGCCGTCGATGCCATCGACACGTTTCCGGACGAGGCCGAGAGCCCGGTCATCACCGACTTCGAGATCAGTCGTCAGGTGCTCAGCGTGGCCATCTCCGGCGAGGCCGAGGAGACGACGCTGCGACGGCTCGGCGAGCAGGTGCGCGACGAGCTGTTGACGCTGCCCGACATCACCCGCGTCAAGCTCAAGAACGTGCGGCCGTACGAGATCTCGATCGAGGTCCCGGAGGCGACGCTGCGGCGCTACGGCTTCACGCTGGACGAGATCACGGCAGCCGTACGCGCCTCGTCACTCGATCTCTCCGGTGGCGCCGTCAAGACGGAGGCGGGCGAGATCCTGCTGCGCACGAAGGCCCAGGCCTATCGCGGCCCGGACTTCGAGAACATCGTGTTGCGCACCGAGGCGGACGGTTCGCGTCTGCTGCTGGGTGACGTCGCTCGCGTGGTCGACGGCTTCGAGGACACCGGGCAGGCGGCGCGCTTCGACGGACGCCCCGCGGTGCTGGTGAACGTCTACCGCGTGGGCGATCAACGCGCCCTGGCACTCGCCGACCGCGTGCACGAGTACGTCGACGAAGCCCAGGCGCGCATGCCCCACGGCATCACGCTCACCACCTGGCAGGACGAGTCGAGGTTGCTGCGCAGCCGACTCGACCTGCTGCTCGACAACGGCCGCGTGGGCCTGATCCTCGTGTTCCTCACGCTCGCGTTGTTCCTCCGACTCCAGCTCGCCTTCTGGGTCACGTTGGGCATCCCGATCTCGTTCTTCGGCGCGCTCTGGCTGATGCCGGCGCTGGGCGTGTCAATCAACATGATCTCACTGTTCGGCTTCCTGGTCGCGCTGGGCATCGTCGTCGACGACGCCATCGTCGTGGGCGAGAACGTGTACCGCCACGCCGAGCAGGGCAAGCGTGGACTCGACGCAGTGCTGGCCGGCGTGGGGCAGGTGCGCACACCGGTGATCTTCGCCGTGCTCACGACCATCGCCGCGTTCTCGCCGCTGCTCGACATCCCGGGCACGATCGGCAAGTTCATGGAGCAGTTGCCGCTCGTCGTGGTGCCCACGCTCGTGTTCTCACTGGTCGAGTCCCTGCTGATCCTGCCGGCGCACCTGTCGCACCTGGGGCTCGGTCGAAACGCTGCGGCCGACGACGGTCGTCGCCCGGCACCGGGGCCGCTGAGACGCCTGGGCCGCAGCGCCCTCGACAGGTGGATCGGCGTCCAGGACCGGGTCAGCGCCGGGCTGCGCTTCGTGATCGAGCGCCTCTACGTGCCCTCGCTCGACCTCGGCCTGCGCTTCCGCTACGTCACCCTCGCCGGCGGCCTCGTGATCTGCATGTTGACCTTCTCGCTCGTGGGCGCGGGGCACATCCGCTTCGTGTTCTTCCCCGAAGTCGAGGCCGACAACGTCGTCTCGTGGCTGACCATGCCGCAGGGCACACCCGACGAGGTGACCCAACGCGCGGTGGAGCAGATCGAACGCTCCGCGCTGGCGCTGCGCGACGAGTACGAACAGGACGGGCAGGCGGTCTTCCGACACGTCCTCTCCTCGGTGGGCGACCAGCCCTTCCGCAACGACCAGGCCCAGGGCTTCGGCAACTACTCCGACTTCAGCGGCGGGCACCTGGGTGAAGTGAACATCGAACTCGTGCCGTCGGAGGGCCGCGAGCTCAGCGCGATCGAGCTGCAACAGCGCTGGCGCGAGAGCGTCGGCCCCATCGCCGGTTCAGTCGAACTCATCTTCTCCAGCAACCTCGTGTCCACCGGCGAGAAGCTCAACATCGAGCTGAAGGGGCCCGACCCGGCGGCCCTGCGCACGATCGCCACGACGCTCAAGCGCCGCCTGACGTCCTACCCGGGCGTGTTCGACGTGGCCGACTCGTTCCGCGAGGGCAAGCAGGAGGTGCGCCTCGACGTCACGCCCGAAGCGGAGTCGATCGGCATCGATCGCGCGGCGCTTGCGCGGCAGGTGCGGCAGGGGTTCTACGGGGACGAAGCCCAGCGCATCCAGCGCGGCCGGGACGAGGTCAAGGTCATGGTGCGCTACCCGCTGGCGGAGCGCCGCAGCCTGGGTGATCTCGAACACATGCGCGTGCGCATGCCCGGGGGCGTGGAGGTGCCCTTCGGCCAGGTCGCCCGCGCACGCCAGGGCCGGGGTGACGCCGTGATCCAGCGCAGCGAGCGGCTGCGCAGCATCAACGTCACCGGCGACGTGGACCTGGCCGTCAACGAACCCAACACGATCCTCGGCGACGTGGAAGCGAACGTGCTGCCAGGCCTGCTCGCCGATCACCCCGGCGTGACCTACTCGCTCGAGGGCGAACAGCGCGAGCAGAGCGACACGATCAGCGGTCTGCTGGGCGGCTTCGTCCTGGCACTGTTCCTGATCTACGCGCTGCTGGCGATTCCGTTCCGCAGCTACGCACAACCCGGGATCGTCATGCTGGCGATCCCCTTCGGCATCGTCGGTGCCCTGTGGGGCCACATGCTCACGGGCCTGGCCCTGACCGTCATGTCGGTCTTCGGCATCGTGGCCCTGACCGGCGTGATCGTGAACGACAGCCTGGTCATGGTCGACTTCATCAACGTCGAGCGCGCCCGCAGCCACGACGTGCTCGGCGCCGTGCGCGCTGCGGGACCGGCGCGCTTCCGCGCGATCCTGCTCACGTCGCTGACCACCTTCGCCGGCCTGCTGCCGTTGCTGCTCGAGCGCAGCATCCAGGCGCAGTTCCTGATCCCCATGGCGGTCTCACTCGGTTTCGGCGTGCTCTTCGCCACGTTCATCACCCTGATCATCGTGCCCGTGTCCTACATGACGATGGTCGACGTGCAACTCGCCATCGCGCGCATGCTCGGGGCCCGGGTGCCCGATCTTGCGCACGACGTCGAGGGACACGCGTCGACGTGAGCACACCCACCGAACAGCTCGAGACGGTCGACACGCCCGCGCTGGTGCTCGACGAGTCCCGCCTCGACCGCAACCTGGAGCGCATGGCGACGCGTGTGGCCGGCCTCGGCTTGAAGTTGCGTCCGCACGTGAAGACGGCCAAGTCGGTGGAGGTCGCGCGACGCGCCGTGTCAGGCCACTTCGGCGGGATCACCGTGTCGACCCTGCGCGAGGCCGAGTGCTTCGCCGCCGCCGGCTTCGACGACATCGTGTACGCCGTGTGCGTCAGCCCCGACAAGCTCCCCCGCGCCGCCCGCCTCGCCGCATCCGGTGTGCGCGTCGGACTGATCACCGACGACGAGAGCGTGGCCGCGGCGATCGTCGCGTTCGCGGAAGAGCAGCGGAAGCTCCACGCCCGACACGAGCCGCTGTTCGACGTGTCCGTCGAAGTCGACGTGGGCGAGCACCGGACCGGTGTCGCGCCGGACGGCGACCTGCTGCCGGCCATCGCACACCGCCTGCACGCGAGTCGGGACGTGCGCTTCACCGGGGTGCTGGCCCACGCCGGCCAGTCCTACGCCGCGTCGGGTGCGGAGCAACTGGCCGCCGTCGCCGAGGTCGAGCGCAGCTCGAGCGTTCACGCCGCGGATCGTCTGGCGCAGGCAGGCATTCCCTGCCGGCAGGTCAGCGTGGGGTCGACCCCCACCTGCTCCCATGCGCGTTCGGGTGAGGGCCTGACGGAGATGCGACCCGGCGTGTACGTGTTCGGGGACCTGTTCCAGGCCGAGATCGGCGCCTGCGCCGTGGACGACATCGCCCTGAGCGTCCTCGCGACCGTGATCAGTCACCGGCGCGACCACAACCGGTTGGTGATCGATGCCGGTGCGCTGGCCTTGTCGAAGGATCGCAGCACCGCCGCCTGTGCGCGCGACTGGGGTTACGGTCGCGTCGTCACGATCACGGGAGCACACGACGCACAGGCCATGCGGGTCACCGACGTGCACCAGGAACACGGGGACGTGACCAGTGACCGAGCCATCGACTGGCAGCGCTTCCCGATCGGCTCGCGCGTGCGCGTGCTCCCCAACCACGCCTGCATGACGGCCGCGATGTACGACCGGTACCACGTCGTGCGAGGAAGCGGAACGGAGGTTCTCCGACGCTGGCCGCGTATCAACGGGTGGGCCCCCGACCCCCACGCCTGACGCGGGATCTCGACACCGCGGTCGTCGCGCGCGCGACAGTCGCCCACGAGCTCTCCAGTCCGAGCGGAGCTCTTGCCGAAGGCGACTCCGGAGTATCGGCGGCAACCGGGATGAGCCCGGCGAGCCGCCGCTCGCGGAATGGAAGCCATGCGCAGCAGTCTCGGATTCCCCGTCCTGGCCACGCTGGGCGCAATCGCGCTCACCGTCGGCATCGCCGGCGTCGTCACCAAGGGTGACGCCTACGTCACCGAGGGCAGCAAGAAGAAGTTCGGCAAGAGCCAGGTGCTCCGCGTGCAGACCGGGCGCTCCACGTCCTTCCTGCAACTCGACCTGGATCACCTGCCGCCGGGCGTCCGCGGACAAGACGTGGTCATGGCCACCTTGCGCCTGTGGGTCAACAAGGTGCGCAAGCCGGGGACGTTCCACATCGCGCCGGTGCTCGAGCCGTGGCACGAGAGCGTGCTCGACGGCATCTCGCCGCCGGCGCTCGGACCGCCCGCGGCGCTCGACATCGCGGTCGCGAAGGAAGACCAGAACAGCTACTGCTCGATCGACATCACCGAACTCGTCCGCGAGTGGCTCGACGGCGTCACCCCCGACTACGGCATCGCCCTGATCGGTGCCTCGCCCGACGCGTTCTTCCTGTTCGACAGCAAGGAGAACAAGAAGACCGCCCACGAGCCGAGCCTCGACGTGATCCTCGAGGGCTTCGGTCAGGTGGCGCCCGGGCCGAAGGGCGACAACGGTCCGGCCGGCCCCCCCGGTGCTCCCGGACCGGCGGGGCCCGCCGGGCCCGCGGGCCTCGACGGTCGGCCGGGCAGCACCGGACCCGCCGGACCCCTGGGACCCAGCGGCCTCCCCGGCCTTGCCGGCCCGCCCGGTGAGCCCGGCATCCCGGGCGCCGACGGTCTGGACGGCGAGCGCGGTCCGACGGGCGCAGCCGGCCCCTTGGGTCCCCAGGGTGCAGACGGTGCGCCAGGACCCGCCGGACCCGTGGGTCCTCAGGGCGCGGTCGGCCCCCGAGGCCCCAGCGGACCGATCGGCCCACGCGGTGCCGACGGCGCACAAGGCCCCGCCGGTCCCATGGGCCCGCAGGGTGCCGAGGGTGCGCAGGGCCTGATCGGTCCCGTCGGCCCCGCTGGCCCGCAGGGTGCCAACGGCGCACAGGGTGCTGACGGCGCACAGGGTGCCAACGGCGCACAGGGTGCCAACGGCGCACAGGGTGCTGACGGCACACAGGGCCCCATCGGTCCCGTGGGCCCCGTCGGCCCGCAGGGTGTCGACGGCGCACAAGGTCTGATCGGTCCCGTGGGCCCAACCGGGCCTCGGGGTGTCGACGGCGCACAAGGTTCCATCGGTCCCGTGGGCCCCGCCGGCCCGCAGGGTGTCGACGGCGCACAAGGTTCCATCGGTCCGCAGGGTGCTGACGGCGTGCAGGGCCCCATCGGTCCCGTGGGCCCCGCCGGCCCGCAGGGTGTCGACGGCGCACCGGGCCTCATCGGTCCCGCGGGCCCCATCGGTCCCGTGGGTTCCATCGGTCCGCAGGGTGCTGACGGCGCGCTGGGCCCCGTGGGTCCGACGGGTGCCGTCGGGGCCCAGGGCGCGCGCGGCCCGACCGGTCCCGCAGGTCCCCTCGGCCCCACCGGGGCGGTCGGACCCAGCGGCGCGATCGGCGACCCCGGCCCCCGCGGTCCCACCGGCGACATCGGCCCCCAGGGTGCCAGCGGCGCCAGTGGCCCCGCCGGGCCTAGCGGCAGCGCCGGCGCGGATGGCGCCCGCGGCCCGACCGGCCCCACCGGCTCCAACGGCATCAATGGCGTCAACGGCAGCCCGGGCCCCATGGGTCCCCCCGGCCCTCCGGGCCCCCCCGGCGCGGGCGGCGCCGGTCGGCAGTCGTGCTTCTTCGAAGCCATCGGCGTGAACTCCAACGGCCGCTACCGCGTGCGACGGCTGTGGTCGACGAGCTCCACCAACTTCGTGTTCCACGTGCCGGACGACTTCGACACGTTGGTCTCGCTCCAGGCGGTCTGCATCCCCACCTCGGGCGCCGCCGGCAGCAACCGCGACATCGACCTGTTCTCGCAGTACGGCGGCCTCGGCGAAGCCACCGATCAGCACGAACAGCAGGACACGGGAACGACCTACGACTTCACCGGCATGTCCGGGACGCTGCAGGCGATCGACCTGGGCCCCGTGTTCGGCTCGCTCTCCCCCGGCGACCTCTGCGGCGTGACGATCGACCACAACGGCGTCGGCGGCTCGATCGACTACATCGGCATCCGGCTGGTCTACGACACGCCGTAACCGCCCGCTGACTCGCCCTCACCCGGACTTCTCACCAGCTTCGTCGCGAGGGTGCGACTGGTGCTGGAGTGCAAGCAGCCTCGTCGCTCTCGGCGCGGAGCCGGGGTGACACCCCGTCGAGCACCGAAAGCGTCGATCGACGCGGCCCTGCAGCGCCAGGCGTGTCCGCAGCAGGAGCTGGTGAGAAGTCCGGGCGAGGGGTGCGTCGCGCGGCGCCATCGTTCATGCTGCTGTGCGAGCCATGTCCGCTGGTCGCCCCATGACGCCCGCCCCTCCCCGTCGGCCCGACGCAAACGCCGCTGCCCGCGGCGACGGGATCACCGTCGCTCACGTCGACCCGGAGCTGGGCTTCTCCGGCGGCGAGCTCCAGGTCTTCCTGTTGCTGGACGGCCTGCGAGCGCGCGGTCACCGCAACCTGCTCTGCTGTCAGCCCGGCAGTGAGTGCGCGTCCCGCGGGCGCGCGAGCGGCTTCGAGGTGCAGGCGCTGGCCATGCGCAACGACCTGCAGCTCGGCGCGGTGCGGCACCTCGCGCGCACCTTCCGGGACGAGCACGTCGACCTGGTCCACCTGCACACCGGCCGGGCCAACGCCCTGGGCGGCATCGCCGCGCGCCTGGCCGGGGTGCCCGCCATCACCACGCGGCGCATGGACGGGCGGGTGCGCCGCCACCTGCTCAACCGTCTGGTCTACGGTTCGCTGGTGAGACGCGCCGTGGGGATCTCACCCACGGTGGCGCAGCAGCTGCGTGCGGGCGGCGTGGCCGAGGACAAGATCGTCGTGATCCCCAGCACCGTCGATCCGGACACGCTCACCCCTTCCCGTCCCCGTGATGCGTTGCGCGCCGAGCTCGGGCTGCGTCCCGACGACGTCGCGCTACTGGTACTGGCCAGCCTGTCCCGACGCAAGGGCATCGACGTGTTGTTGTCGGCCCTCACCCGCATGCAGGCCGCGCGAACGCCCGCTGACGGGGCGACGTCCTGGGTGCTCCTGATCGCGGGCGACGGCGACGAACGCGAAGCGCTCGGCGCGCAAGCGCGGGCCGCCGGCCTCGACGACAAGCTGCGCTTCCTGGGCCGCCGCGACGACGCAGCCGACCTGCTCGCCGCCTGCGACGTCCTGTGCATGCCCTCGCGGCGCGAAGGCCTGGGCATCGCCGCGCTGCAGGCCATGGCCGCCGGCCGCCCGGTGCTGGGCAGTCACGTGGGCGGACTGGCGGACGCCGTCGTGCACGACCACACCGGCCTGCTGGTCCCGCCCGAGGACGTCGACGCCCTGGCCGCAGCCCTCACCCGGCTGCTCGACGACGCCCCGTTGCGACGCCGACTGGGCGACGCCGGCCGAGCGCACGTCGACCGGAACTTCCACCACCACCAGATGGTCGCCGCGTACGCAGCCCTCTATCAGGACGTGCTGGAGGAGGCCGCGCGCAAGTCGCCGCGCAAGTAGCCGCGCAGGAAGCCGCCCGCAGGTAGCCGCGCAGGTAGCCGCGCAGGTAGCCGCGACGGGCGGCGGCGCGCCGCGCGAGCAGCGCCCTGCTGTCGCGGCGCCTACTCGGGCGCTTCGTCACCGGTGAGTCTGCCGATCACGTCGGTGCTCGAGTGCTGCTTGGGATCACCGGCAATGTGCACGCGGCCGCCGCAGGCCAGGACGGCATCCCGCTCCGGCACGGTCTCCGCGCTCCAGTCGGTGCCCTTCACGTGCACGTCCGGGCGCAGGGCGGCGATCAGTCCATCGGCCGTGGCCTCGGGGAAGCTGGTGACCCAGGCCACACCGTCCAGCGCGGCGATGACCTCCATGCGTTCGGCGAGCGGCACGTGCGGGCGGCCGGCGCCCTTGTTGCGTCGCACCGACTCGTCCGTGTTCAGCGCGACGACGAGCTGCTCGGCCACCGTGCGCGCCTCGGCCAGCAGCCGGACGTGGCCCACGTGCAGGACATCGAAGCAGCCGTTGGCCAGGGCCAGCGTCGCACCCGCCGCACGCAGGGGCCCCAGCTGCAGCGCGAGTTCCCGATAGTCGGGGACGACGACGCCCGTCATGACGCCGCCCCCCGCCCGTCGCGCCCGGCGGACGCGGGGACCGCTGCTCCGGGTGACGACCGATCCGGCCCCCGCGCCGCGACGGGCCGCTCGACGACCTCCTGCGCGAGGAGTTCACTCACGGCCTGGGACACCCGTTCGGGCGCCAGCCGTGTCATGCAGCGGTGGTCGATGGGGCAGGTCTTCTTGTGGCACGGCGAGCACTCGACGTCCTCGCGCAACACACGCTGCGCCGTCATCTGGTAGTCGGTGTGACGGGGATCGGTGGGCCCCATGACCACCGCCACGGGAACGCCCAGCGCCACCGCGACGTGCCGCGGCCCGGTGTCGTTACTGAGCGCGACGCGCGCCAGGGCCGTGAGCGCCACCAACTCCTGCAGCGTCGTCACCGGCTCGTCGAGCACGACGGCTTCGGCCCGCATCAGTTCGGCGATGCGCCGCGCGAGGGCCTCCTCGCCGGGCCCCGGAGCGAAGACGACCGACAACCCGTGGTGCGCGTGCACCAGATCGCACGCCCGCGCGAACGACTCCGGCGGGTAGAGCTTGCTGGCACCGAAGTTCGCCCCGGGGCTGACGACCGCGAACGCGCCCACGGCGTGCTGGTCGAGTCGCGCCTCGACCCGTTGCCGTGCCTCGTCGTCCACCGGCAACTCGGTGCTCAGGCCGGCGTCCTGGCACCCCAGGCGACGCGTGATCAGCCCGTAGCGCAGGGGCATCGAGATCGGCACGCGCACGCCGCCCTCCCGTGGGACGTCGATCGCCTCGGTGACGAGCAGTCGGCGCGCCGCGTCACGGGCGTAGCCGAGACGACGGGGGATGCCTGCCAGCGCGGGGCCGAGGGCCGCACTGACCGAGTCGGGCAGCAGCACTGCGCAGTCGAAGTGCGCCGACCGCAAGACCCGCCGGCGGCGCCACTGCCGCCCGAACCCCTTGCCGCCATCGGGGATGAACTCGTCCACGCTCGACAGGCCCTCCAGCAGACCGCGCAGGAAGGGCCGTCCTTCGGCCGCGATGTGGGCCATGGGGAAGCGCCGGCGCAACGCGCGCAGCACCGGCGTCGCCATGACCACGTCGCCCACCCAGTTGGGCAGTCGCACCAGGATGCGCCGGATCTCGGGCGCGGGACCGTCGGCGGGCTCGGCATGGCAATCCAACAGGCCGACCTCCGAGTGCACAGGACCTGTCCGATTCAGAGGAAGTAGTCTTCCTGCTCGACCGAGGCCTCGAGATCGCCCTCGCCACTGGCGATGACCTCCTCCAGCCACCAGTTCACGCCGTTGTAGATGCAGGTGACCTCGCGGCACTCGTGGCTCGCATCGAAGCGATCGAGCAGCCCGGCCAGTTGGCCGGTCGTGGCCTCGGCGCCGGCCTCGTCCTTGAAGCCATCGCACTCGGCGATCTTCGCCTTGTCGACACCGCGGTGAGCGGGGCAGTTGTACAGACCGGTCGGCGTGAGCACCTGGCGCAGGGCCTGGATGTGGCACGTCTTCGGCTGACGGGTGAAGTCCTTCCAGTTGCCCTTCTCGAGCACGCGTAGGTTGGTGCTCTCGTAGACGGTGAAGTCGTCGTCGCCGTGCTGCTTGGCCTCGTCGACCGCCGCACGCACGCGGCGCAACATCGCCGCCAACTCGTTCTCACCCTCGGTCGGGTCGAGCACCTCGGCGCCCTCTGCGGTGCGCTCCAGGAAGGGCTTGAGCGAGATGTAGTCGAAGCCGGCTCGCTTCGCCCGCTCGGTGGCCAGGACGATCTCGTGCACGTTCTCGTGCACCGGCACGTCCGCGGTGCGCTCGGCACCGGCCCACACGATGATGTACGAAAAGCCCAGCTTGGGCTTGGGGTTCACGGCCTTGATCTTCGGGATCCAATCGCAGATCGCGTCGAGGTCGAGGTCCTTGTCGGTCGGCTTGTGCATCTGCCGGAAGAGCTCGTTGCTCCCGGAGTCGAGCGACAAGCGGATCCAGTCGCGCTCGTCCAGCAACGGCGCGATCTCGAGCAGCTTGTCGCCGCGGCTGCCGTTGCTCACCACCGCCACCTGCTGATCGAGTTCCTTCAGCAGCGTGACGAACTCGACGAAGCGCGGGTGCACCGTGGGTTCGCCGCCGCCGATCAGGATCACCGAGCGCATGCCGCGCGCCGCCATGTGACGCAGCGACTCGCGCAACTCCTCCTCCTCGTGCTTGAAGCGCGAGTTGAGGATGTCCCAGTCGATGCAGTGATCGCAGCGGTAGTTGCACGCCGTGGTCAGATCGAGGTTGATCGACAGCGGCGCGAACTCTCCGGGGGGCGGCGGGTCGTCACGGCCCTCGGAACGGGCGGCGCGTACGGCGCGGCGCCAGTTCACGTAGGCCTGGACCTGGGGCAGCAATGCCGGCTGGCGCAGCTTGCCGGTGAAGTCGTGGATCTGGTGGCTCATGCCCGATCGCCCCGGAAGGCGTTCACGAGTTGACTGAGGACGGATAGACGCTGCTCCATCATAAGCAGGTGGAGGTCCTCGTTCTCCCCGCGGATGGGGCTGTTGTGGCTGGAGGTGCGGGACGCCACGGCGTCCTCGAGTTCGCCGGCGAACGCCGTGACGAGCTGCTCGAGCGGGTCGGGCACGTCCACCACGCGCGTTCCGGCGGTGAAGAAGAGGGCGTAGTCGCTTGTTCGGACGACCCGGCGAGCCCAGCGCCCGTTCACCGCGAAGCCCGCTTCCCGGGGCAGTTCCCGGCCGTGGCGCAGGTCGATGCGCACGTCCACGGCGCGGCTGTCGGCCTGGTAACGGAAGGTCAGCTCGAGTTCCCCCGCCTCGGGATCACGCTCCGAGAGCGTGACGTCGTCCACCCGCACCTCCCGCGCCGGGACCAGGGCCTGGAGCAGGCTGACCGGGTGGTGCACGGCGTCGGCAAGCATCAGCTCACCCCGCGATGCCGGCGTGAGGCGCATCTCGAAGCGTTCCACCGGTTCGCTGGGCCCGTCGGGGTGCAGCTCGCGGTAGGCCGGGAGGGTGCAGGGCCACTGACAGTTCTCGCGCAGCAACAGGCCGGCCTCCCCGAAGGCGCGGATCGCCCGGCGACCATCGGCCACCAGGTCCGGCAGGCTGCATCCGGGGCCGCCCCACAGCAGCGGCTTCTCGCACAGTGCGTGCAGACCGTGCTCGAGGGCGAGTTCCAGGCCGGCACCATGGGCCTCGGGCGGCGTCAACACGGCGAGCGCATCGAGGCGCTGCTCCGCGACCATGGCCGTCGCGTCGGTGTAGCCCACCGCGTCGACGCCGGCCACCTCGCGCAACTGGGCCCGGGTCTCGCCGTTGGTGGCGTCGCTGGTGCCGAGGAAACAGGGCACGTCCAGCCCGGCGGCGGCGAGGTAGCGCGCCACGAAGGGACCCAATCCCTGGCGACGGCGACGAGCCCCGAGGATGCCGATGCGCAGCGCACTCATGAGCGGCGCCCTGCGCGCCTGCTGCCCGGCCCGCGGGCGGCGGCGAAGACACGCGAGAGCTCCGCCGAGCAGCGGGCAGCGCCGACCCGGGAAGCCTCGCTGACGCGGGAGGCGTCGATCACGTCGACGGCGTGTCCGCGGCGGGGGCCACGCCCAGGCGGTCGTAGGCCTCCCGCCGATCGTGCGGCAGGTCGGCGATGAAGCAGCCGAGCTGGGGCACGTATCCGAGGTGATCGGCGAGACGCAACAGACCCACCTCGGTCTTCATGTCGGGGATCACGCCCTGTCGGCAGGCGGTGATCGCCTCGCCCAGCTCCATGGTGCGCAGGTCGGCGCCCTGCTCCATGACCGAGCCGTCGCCGTCGGCCGCGTCGATGTCGGCGTCGGCCAGTGGCACGCCGGCAGCGCAGAAGAAGAGCTTCTCGTCGGTCGTGCCCGGACTGGCGAACACGTCGACGCCGAGCACGGTGAAGCGCCGCGCGGGTACGTCGAGCCCCGCCTCCTCGCGCGCTTCGACGGCGGCGCGGTGACACAGTCCCTCGTCTCCTGGAGGGTCCCCCTGCTCGACGATGCCGGCCACCAGTTCCAGCAACGACGTGTAGGTGCGCGGGTCGGGCTGGACGAAGGTCTTGTCCTTGCGCAGGTAGATCGGCGCCCGGATGCCCTCGCGCAGCAGCACCTGCACCCGGCGCTGTTCGTCGATCTCGTAGATCACGGCGACGACCGCATCCACGCCTCGCCGGCTGACCACGTCGCAGTCGTACACCTCGGATCGCGTCCCGTCGGTGTACTCGTTGCGCAGACGCAGCCGACGCAGACGCAGGAACCCCTGATCGCAGCGGCTCTCCGCCGTGCGGTCCTCGACGATGGTGATCTCACGCAGGCGTGCCATGAGCCGCGAGTCTAACCGCCGTCCCCTGCGCGGAGCGAGACGCGTCCCGGTCGCCGTGGCGAACTCTGCAGCACTGCGGGCCCGTCAGTCGTCGCGGCCGCCCAACAACCCCAGGCGCATGGCCCAGTAGAGCAGCGTCAGGAGCGAGGTCACGAAGGCCGCCACGTAGGTCATCGCCGCGGCATTGAGCACCTTGCGAGCACCGTCCAGTTCCTCGCCGTCGACATAGCGTCCCGCCTCCAGGGCGAGCAGCGCCCGGCGACTGGCATCGAACTCCACCGGCAGGGTGACCAGGGTGAAGATCGTGGTGGTCGAGAACAGGGCGATGCCGAGCCAGGCCAGGTTGGCGCCCATGGCGGTGCTCACGCCGCCCATCATCGCCGCCGCGATGATGATGAAGATCGACAGGCCGCTGCCGAAGTTGGCCACCGGCACCCACGCCGAGCGGAACTTCAGCATGCTGTACCCGGTGGCGTGCTGGATCGCGTGCCCCACCTCGTGCGCCGCCACGCCGAAGGCCGACATGCTGCGGCCGCCGAAGACCGGCTCGCTCAGGCGCAGGGTGCGCGTGCGCGGATCGTAGTGGTCGGTGAGCTTCCCCGGCACCGGTTCGATGGTGACGTCACTGATCCCGTTGTCGTTCAGGATGTGCTGCGCCACCTCGGCGCCCGTGAACCCGGCGCGCGTGGTGAACTTGGAGTACTTGGCGAACGCGCCCTTGGTGCGGGCCGAGGCCCAGAAGCTGAGCAAGCCGCCGACGGCGAGCACGATCAAGTAGAGGGGGTCGAAGATCATCGTGGAAACTCCAGGATCGGGCCGGGGCCTGCCCAGCCGTCGTTGCCGCGTCGCTCCCAAACCGATCGGCGACCGCTCAACGGGCCTGTATAGGTAGCAAACTCGCCGCGTTTCTCACGAGTCGAATCCGTGTCCCGCGGGGCCGCCGGCGGGGCGCCTCCCTCCGGCCTCAGGCCCGCCGCCGGGCCTGCTCGAGCCGGTGCGGACAGGCCCGGACGGTTTGTGGACACTGCGCGAGAGAAGCCCCTCGAGCCACATGCCCGTGCCCACCGAGAATCCACCGGTCGACACCAGCCAAGCCGACGGTCGGCGACGAGTGCCGCTGATCGCCGCCCTCGCCGTGCTCGTGGTCTACGCCCACCTGACCCTGGAGTGGGGTTTCTTCTTCAGCAAGCCCTCGCTGCTCTCGGCCACGTCGCTCACGGACGCGCTGCTGGTGCTGATCTGCGCGCCCCTGCTCCCGGCCCTCGGGCTGGGGCTGGCCAGCCTGCTGGGCGCACTCGTCGGTGCATTGATCGGGCTGCCGCTCGGCCGGGCGCGGCCCGGCGCCACGCTCGTCGCGCGTCTGGTCCCCGCCGCCGGCGTGGCGCTGGCCGTGATCATGCTGCTCGACAACTTCACCTACACGCTCTTCGACTTCGGCATCAAGACCGTGGGTGACGGCCCGGCGCGTCTCGCCTACGCCGCAGGCGGCGTGCTGCTGGTCATCGGCGCCTGGCGTGCCCTCGCCCGCGGCGAGCAGCGTGCCCTCGCCGGCCGGGGCGCACGCGCCATCCGCAACGCAAGTGTGTTCTTGCTGCTCATCTCGGGCCTGGGGGCGGCTGCGCGCCTCGGGCTGCTGCCCGCCGGGAGCCCGGCGGCGAGCCACGACCCGGCGGCCACCACATCCGGGACGAACTCATCCGGCAGCACTTCGGAGACAGACGTCTCTCGCCCCAACATCCTGTTGCTGGGCGGCGACGGGATCGAAGCCGAGCACGCCTCGCTCTACGGCTACGAGCGCGACACGACACCGTTCGCCCGGGACTTCTTCGCCGACGGACTGGTGTGCGAGAACGCCTTCGTCAATGCCCGTTCGACCGGCGCCTCCCTGTTGTCGTTGCTCACCGGCCGCCTCCCGGTGCAGACCGGCACGCATCACCTGCCCTTCACGCTCACCGGTGACGACGCCTACCTGCACCTGCCCGGAGTGCTGCGCGGACTGGGCTACCGCCTGGTGCAGATCACGGCCCGCCCGGACGCGGATGCCCTCGACGCGAACATGCGCCGCGCCTTCCACGTGGGCAACGGTCGCCCCGACACGAGCGACGCGCTGGGGCTGGGCGCATGGCTGGGCGGAGCCTTCGACTCGGAAGCCCACTTCCTGGCCCTGATCGGGCAGCGCGTGCGCGTGCGCCTGGGCCGCACCGTCGCGGGCGAAGACGTCGCCGACCCGTTCGAGATCGCCTCCAAGTCGAAGCGCAACAAGCAGCGCTTCTACGACGACGGGGATGCCCGCGTCCCCGAGCTGATCGAGCAGCTCGGCGCCCTGCCCGAACCGTTCTTCGTGCACGCCCACCTGCTGGGGACCCACGGCGCGCGCTACTACCTGCGCGACGATCAGCGCGCGTTCTCGAGCGCGACCGACGACGAGACACCCTTCCACCCGGACGCCTACGACGACGCCATCCGCCGCTTCGACGCATGGCTGGCGGAGATCGTCGCGGCGCTGGAATCGACCGGCCGCCTGGAGCGCACGATCGTCGTGTTCTACGCCGACCACGGGCGCACCCACAACGTCGAGCCGCGCGTCCCGCTGGCCCTGCGCTTCCCGGGCGGCGCTCACGGCGGTCGCATCCGCGCCAACACCCAGCTCGTCGACGTCGCACCGACGTTGCTGCACGCCCTGGGCCTGCCGCCGCCGGCGTGGATGGCAGGCCGTTCGCTGCTCGCGGGCGAGCCCGACCCGCGGCGTCCCGTGTTCGCCGTGCTGCCCTCGTTCGCCATGACCAAGCGCGCGGCCGCCCTGCGCGCCGAGCAACGCATGGACCCCACCCTGCGCGACGAGACGGCCACCGGGATCGGCGCCGTGCACGTCACCATCGGTCAGCGCTGGTACCGCGTCGACTGGGAGGAGAACGCCCTCACCCACGGCGAGGTTCCCGGTCACAGCGCGCCACTGCCCGCCGACGAACGCCTCCCGCCGGCCGAGCTGCTCGACCTGGTCGACGCACACCTGCGCGCCGCCGACATCGCACTGGACATGCCGGACACCTGATCCGGACACATCCCCCGAGTCGCCGTACGCCTGGCGGGCGTGCACCTGGCGGGCGTGCACCTCGCGGGCGTGCACCTGGTGGGCGTGCACCGGCGGGCACATGCACCCCCGCGCGGGGGCGCGACGAGTTCAGCGCCGGGGCAGGGCCGCGCGCAGTTCGTCGCGCAGTCGCCCGCGCAGCTCGGCGTTCATGTCGTGACCGAGGTCGGGGAACACCTCGATGCGCGCGTCCCAACCCTGAGCCCGCATGGCATCCACGGTCTCGCGACACGCCGACGGATCGTCGTCGGCACCGTGGAAGGCGACCACCGGCAGGGCCGGCGCCAGCCCCACCCGTGCGGGCAGCTCGTTGGGCAGGAAGCCGGCCACAGGGAAGGCGGCCGAGATCACGTCGGAATGGAACGCCGCCAGGGCGAAGCTCAACACGCCCCCCTGGGAGAAGCCGGTGACGATCGGTTTGCCGATCGTGGGCCGCGTTTCGCTCAGGTGCTCGATCAGCTCCGCGAGGCGATCGGTGGAGCGTCGCACCTCGGTCGTCATGACCTCCCGGGGATCGAGCGGGTACCACGAGCGGCCCACGAGCTGAGCGTGGGGCCCGGCGGGACGGATCAAGCGCACCGGCATCCCCAGGTCCTCGAAGCCGCGCCCCACCAGTTCGGGCAGGTTGCCCATGCCATGCAGGTCCACCAGCATGGGCAGCGGTGACTCGGGATCGGCGTCACCGACCACGGTCTCCAGGTACTGCAGGAACGCGCCGTCGTCGTCGACCGGCCCCTTGGCCCGCCACGGCGCCCAGTGCACGGCGCCCAGCCCCAGCACGATCAGCACCAGGCTCATGCGCGCGATCCGTCGCACCCAGAGCCTGGCACCACCGACCGGGGCGGCGCTCGCCCGCGCCGACTCCAGCCGTTCCTCGAGACGCTCTCCCAGGACCTCCGCCGCGATCACCGGCTCGCCCTCCAGGCGTCGGTCGATGAACAAGCGGTTGGCGTGGTTGGCGCCGGGCCGCGCCTCACGCAACAGCTCGCGACCCTGATCGACGTCCCCGGCGGCCATGGCGCACATGCCCCGCGCGACCTGCTTGCTGGCCGCCGGCCAGGGCGCCATCCGCCCGGCGAGGATCGACTCCAACTCGTCGCGCCGCCCGCAGTACACGGCGATCGCCAAGCGACCCAGATCGTGGAAGCCCCAGGCCCGCAACTTGGAGAGCTGCGGGGCCGCCGCGGCGTACGCGTCCAGCAAGCCGTGCAGATCGCCCGTCTCCCCCAGGGCGATGATGTACGGGACGGCGTGGCGCACGTTCGCGGTGCGTTCCGGCTCGTCCACTTCGCTCTCGACCCACGCTCGCACGGCCTCCCATTCCCCGCGGAAGCGGTGGTCGTCCACCGGGGAGTAGAACTCCTGCCCCGGACAGGCGGCGTCGAGCGCGCGCAACTCCTCCAGCCCCGCGTCGACCTCACCCTCGTCGAGCATGTTCAAGGCCGCCACCAGACGGCGCTGATAGGGCACCGCACCCGCGGGGTGCAACCAGCCGGCGATGCGCGCCCAGGCGCCCGCCCGTCCGTAGTCCTCGAGCAGCACCCACTTGACCGAACGGCCGACCGCCAGCAGCGGCAGCCACACGATCAGCACCCAGCTCGCGAGTCCGACCCAACCGGCAATGGTCGGGTGCGTGAACCAGAGCGCCACGACGATCACCGTGACGAGCAGGAACGCCAGACACCAACCCCATGCACGCCGCCAGTGACGCACCGACATCACCAGCGCCAGCAGCGAGAGCGCGCCGACGCCCCCGGCGAGCACCGCGTTGAGGATCTGCAGCACCGCGGTCATGGCGTCAGCGTCTTCCGCCGTGACGCGGGTGGGAGAGCGCTGTGGAACGGGCCCGGCAGATCACGAGCCGCGCGCCTCACCAGCCGGCCGGCCCTGCGCCAGCCAGCCGGCGTAGAGTTCGGGCCGACGGTCGCGCAGGAACAGCCGCCGACCATGGGATGCCGCCACCCCGCTCAGATCGAGCTCCGCGTGCAGGATCTCGTCCCGCGCGCGCGCCGCCCGGGCCAGCACGCGACCCTCGGGGTCACACACGAACGACTCACCGGCGAAGGTCAGGCGCGGCTCGGGACCGACCCGATTGCAGAGCGCGGTGAAGTAGCCGTTCTGGAAGGCGCTCACACGCAGCTCCGCCTCGAACAGACCGTCGGGCCACTCGTCCAGCGCCCCGGCCTGGGGCACCACGACGAGCTCGGCTCCGGCCAGGGCCAGGGCGCGCATGGCCTCGGGGAAGTGCCGGTCGTAGCAGATCGCCACGCCGATGCGCCCGAACGCGGTGTCGTACACCGGCAACCCGTGATCGCCGGGCGCGTAGTAACCCTGCTCGTGGAAGCAGGCGTACTCGGTGATGTGGATCATGCGCGTCGTGCCCAGCAGGCGGCCGTCGGCATCGATCACCGGTGACGTGTCGTAGGTGCGGTCGCCATCGCGCTCGAACACGTTGAGCACGACCACCACACCCAGCTCGGCAGCCTTGGCCGCGAAGACGTCGGTGGTCGGGCCGGGCACCGGCTCGGCCAGGCGCAGGATCTCGTCCGTGGCGGGTTCCTGGGGATAGAACGGATCGAACGCGAGTTCCGCGAAGCAGACGACCTGGGCGCCGTCGCCCGCGGCGCGCTCCAGGGCGGCCAGGCCGCGACGTCGATTGTCAGCCAGATCGGGCGTGGCCGCCTGCTGCACGAGGGCCAGCTTCACGGGCGGGTCTCCGAACGGTGCGGTCGAGAGGGAGCTGACGGGTCAGCGCGGCGCGGGCGCCGGCGCACGCTCGTGGAACGCGACGAGTTCGTAGTGCTGTGACGAGAGGCCCGTCTCGTCGCCGTAGTCGATCCGCGTCTCGAAGTCGATGGCCAGCAAGCCCTGCAAGGGGACATCGTCGCAACGCACGGCGTCGATGACGAGCTGCAACGGATACTTCGTACCGCGCGAGGTGAGCCCGCCGGAGAGTTCGATGCGCATGCGACGCGCCGGGAACTCGCGACCGCCGAGCAGGTAGCGCCCCGGCTCGGCGACGCTCGAGACCACCGCGATGTCCTCCAGCCGCTGCCCTGAGTCACGCACGTCGAGCAGTGCGTCGACGAACGAGCGCTGCAGGTCGTGGGTCTCGGCGGTCTGCATCTGCCTGCCCAGGAACGCGGTGCTCGACTGCACCTCGACCTGACCGCCCTCCACCGCGGCGACGATGCGCGTGACCGTCGACACCAGCTCCGAGCCCCCGTAGGCCACGCGGAACCCGGCCCACTCACCGGGCTGCGCGGCCGCCAGGGGGTGCGCCCAGCCGTCGACCTCGACGGGCGCCTCGGCAGCCGGGGTGTCGGCGATCCACCGTCCGCGCCGGCGCGCAGCACCCACGTCGTCGCTCGTCGGCGAGTCAGGAGCGCCCAGGACCACCTCGTGCGCCTGCTCGTCCAGCATCGAGAACGTGGCCGGGCGCTGCTCGATGTCCGACCAGCGCTCGTCGAGCGGCTTGTAGCGCATGGGCAGGAAGCCCTGTCCCTCCAGCAGCTCGATCGGGTGACTGCGTTCGAGGACACACGGGAAGGCCGCCTCGTAGACGCGCACCTGCGTGCGCTCGTCGTCGGCGAAGCCCGCGAAGATCATGGCGTGCGCGTCGAACTTGTTGATCAGATCGCCGGGTTGCAGGTCCTGGTAGCTGTCGAGCTGGTGGCACAGCCGACCGAGGGAACGGGTCGACTGCTTGAAGGGCAGGTCCCAGCAGCGCGCCACGAAGCCCGAACAGTCCACGCCCACCGCTCTGGCCGTGGAAGGCGACGCCCCCGACTTCGGAATGTGCCCCGCGTACAGGCCTTGCTCGACGCCTCGGTCGAACTGTTCGAGGCTGCTGAAGCCGCCCCACTTGTAGGGCACGCCGACGTTCACGCGGCCCGGCTGCCAGCCCTGCTCGGTGTAGGTCTCGTCGGGCGTGTCGACCCGCGCGCCGCTGTCGTCCGTGCCGTGGAAGACGTTTGCTTCGGTCGCGCGCCACTCGTGCGTGGCGTACTGCTCGGCCACGTCCAGGATCGCACGACGCCGGGACGCGGTCGCTCCGAGCGGCTCCGTGGCCGGACTCGCGGACGTGCTCGTCGCCGGCGGCCCCGCTTCGGTCGCGGTGCTGCCCTGGGCCCAGGTCCAGGGTGTCGCCAGGATCGCGAACAGGAACGTCGTCGCGATGACGCGCATTCGGTGCATGACGCTGCTCCGCGGCGCGCCCGGTGCGGGCCACGCATGGAAGAGGGAGGAGTTCGCCGCTTGACTCAGCGCACCCCTCGGCGCTCGAGTATGCCACGCACCACGCATCCCCCGCGTCGCGTCACCGATTCGACCGAAGCGCGACCGACCGCCGCCCCCGGATCAGAACGAGAGCAGCGAGGCCTTGATGTCGAGCGTGACCTTGCGCTTGACCGTGACCGTCCCGTCGGTCACCTGGAAGGTGAGTTTCACCTTGCCCAGATCGTCCGCCACGGGACTGTCCCACAGGAACGTGTTGGTCTCGGTGTCGAAGCTCGCGCCGGCCGTGTAGGGGTACTTCGTCTCGTCCACGGTCAGCGTGAGCTCGTCACCGTCGCGATCGGAGGCGAAGATCGGCAGCACGATCGGCAAGCCCTGGAGCCCGACGGCCTTGTTGATCTTGGCCACCACGGGCTTGAGGTTCTTGGTCAGGTTGGTGTCCGGCTCGACCACCTTGATGGTGATCTTGGACTTGACGATCTTGGTCTGCCCGTCCTCGACGGTCACCTTGACCTTGTACTTGCCCTTGGGGCCGACCGCGCGCCAGGTGATCGTGCGCGCCACGTCGTCCCAGACGGCGCCTGGCGGCAGGGTCGTCTCGTCGACGGTCACGACGAGGTCCGCGGAGGCCGTCTCGACGTCGGTCGCGATCACGGGCTGCACCAGCATGTCGCCGGTGACGACCGTCGTCACGTAGCGGGTGAGCACCGGCCGGCGGTTGTACGCGGCACCCAGATCGGGCTGCTCGAGTGAGAAGCCGAGCTGGCGATAGCCCTTCTCGGGGAAGTCGATCAGCGCCTCCTCCCCGGTGTCGCGGAAGAGGCTCCCGTCCCGTCGGAGCGTGAAGAACGAGCCCTCGGTCGAGGTGCCCACGGTGAGCAGGTTGCGGTAGATCTTGCTCGACTCGTCCGAATCACCGGGCAGGTCCACGAGCGGCGTCACCAGGTCGTCGGCACGGTAGACCTGGCCGTTGCCGCGCACGGCGAGCCACACACCGTCGTCGAAGAACTCGAAGTCCCAGTAGCGCTTCTCGGACGTGGCCTCGTCACCGAAGGGCAGGATGGCCACGACGGTCGCTTCCTGGGTCTCGCCGTCCGGCACGAGGTCGGGATCGGCCGCCGCGATCCGGCCGTCGTTGCGCATGGCGTAGAGGTCGCCGGTGACCGGATCGAAGCGCAACTTGCGCCACGTCTTCTTGGTGCTGTCACCCTCGCCCGTGCTGTCCGGGCTGCCCCTGTAGCGCAGGATCGGCGGGTTGGTCTGCTCCCAGCCGCGGAAGACACGGCCGTCGGAACGCAGCGCGAAGATGTCCACGCCGTCGGTGGCCATGTCGACGAAGCTGTGGTCCCCGTCGTTGAACGAGTGCTCGTGCACCTGGTCCCGCACCAGGCGACCGGTGCTGCGCAGCACGTAGACGGAGCCGTCGAGCACGGTCACGGCGCGCCAGGCGCCGGACCCGTCATTCAGGTCCTTGACCTTCGCGCCGTTCGCATAGAGACGCCCATCGTGGCGCACGATGTGCCGGTCGGTCCCATCGATGGCGAACTCGGCCCAGACCTTGTCGAAGTCTCCACCGTTCTGGCCGACCTCGTTCGAGTTGCCCGGCAGGTCCTCCACGAACAGCGCGTTGATCCACAGCCGGCCTTCGTCACTGAGCGTGTAGACGAAGCCCTGAGCGCGTGCCGGCGCCGTGCCGGCGACGGCGACGATCAGCCCCAGGGCGAGCGTGCGCAGCACCAGCGTGGGGGCCGAGCGCGGTGGTCGGAGGGAGCAGAGCGGCCGGGAGGGTTCCATGTTGTCGAGGCTCGGGTGGAGGGCGTGAAGTCGTCGAGACTGCAGTCCCCGCTGCGACCTGTCAACCAGACAGGAACCCCGACCCCGGCAGCTCGCCGGAGTCGGGGTTCGATCAAGCCGCCCCCGGCCGCAGAAGGGCAGGGATGTGTACGTACGGCGCCGCTACGGACAGCCTGCCGTCACGTTCCCGAACAGGATCGCCCCGGCCGGGCAGGTCGTGAGGCAGGTGGTGCAGTTCAACCCGGTCACGAACACCCGGTCGCCCACGGAGAAGTTCTCCAGGCCGGCCACGAGGAACGCGCCGCCCTTGTCGGCGAACCACACGAGGCACTCGTCGAGGTAGCCGTCGCCGTCGAAGTCGTAGAACGACTCGACGATGCCGACCGTGCCGCAGCCCGCGATGGGCGGGAACAGGAACGGGAAGAAGGGCACCGCGCCCGCATCGGCCGTGCGTGCGAGCGAACCGAGCAACAGCCCGGCGGTGAGGACACCCAGGATCAAACGCTTCATTGTTTCTCGTCTCCTCGTGAGCGGGGCCCGCGACGGCATCACCCTGGAAGCCGTCGACGTCACCCCTGCGGATTCCGCCCTCTTCAGAGCAGGAACTGTGGAGTCCAGGACCGCCCGGCGGGACGCGCCCTGGGCTCCGGTGTCCGACTCGCGGTCACCGCTCGAAATCCCGAATTCGGAAGCGATCGATATGGCGACCTTGGAGCGCACCTGCATTGCGGGGATGACCCGCACAGGTAGCGACTCGCGGGTCGATCAGCTGGCCCTGGCGCGGGTCATGTCAGCCGTCTCGCGCCAGCCGCCCGCGCTCGTGCGGGAATCCCCGGGGCCGATTGTCCCGTAGCCTCCTCCGCGACACCCGAGCCCCGCCGCCGCCCGTCCGGCGACACGCTCGCCGCCACGGCGATTCCCCGTCGAAGGGCCCTTGGCGCCCGGATTCCGCAAGAGAACGACGCTGCCGGATGCGGAAGTGCCTCGAACGCACCGATGAAGTGCCGGGGGGCTCTATGCCCCGATCCGTACTGATCCAATCTCAGGAGATGGAGCATGGGTGTTCGTTCGCTGATGCGATTCGTGCTGCCGGCGCTGGTTGTGGCCGCAGCTGTTCCGAGCCTTTCGGCTCAAGCTGATCCAGTGCGCGTCGGCGTCGATCTGGTCAAGTCAAACGCCGCGGGAACCAAGTTCAGCCCCTTCAACAGCAACAAGCCCTTCCGCGTGACGGCCCGCCTGTACACCGACTCGGCCGGCACACCGCTGCTGGTCCCGGACGAGTCCGACGGCGGCGGCATCCCCTGGGAGGAGACCTTCACGGTCACGCCCACCACGCTGCTCACATCCGACGCAGCCAACGGCCTGCTGGCCGAGCCCGCGAAGGTCAGCGGCATGATCTACCTGTTGCTCGGCTCGCAGACCCCGATCCCCGACGGCCTGTTGACCCAGGATCTCTGGATCAGCACGCAGGTCCAGACGCTCAACAAGAGTGGCGTCATCGCCAAGACCTTCAGCGAAGCTCCGCCGACGCAGCTCGGCCTCGCCGGCCTGCTGGCCGGTCAGACGGTCGAAGCCGGTGGCCTGAGCATCAACGGCATGTCGGTCATCGATGCGGCCGGTGAGTGGGTCGGCAACCCGACGGGCATGGACGGCGCCACGGGCCCGACCGGCCCCATGGGCGCAGTCGGCGCCGTCGGCCCCACGGGCGCGACGGGTGCGGCCGGCGCAGTCGGCGCCACGGGTCCTGCCGGTCCGACCGGAGCAGGCGGACCCATGGGCGTTCCGGGTGCCACCGGTGCCGCCGGTGATGATGGCGCGGACGGTGCCCAGGGCCCGACGGGTCCCACGGGCGCGGACGGCGCTGCAGGTCCGACGGGTCCGACCGGTGCCACGGGCGCCGCGGGCGCGGCGGGTCCCGCAGGTCCCACGGGTGCGACCGGTGCCGCCGGTGCGGCCGGTGCGACGGGTCCGACCGGTGCCACGGGCGCCGCGGGCGCGGCGGGTGCAGCAGGTGCCACGGGTCCGACGGGCGCCACCGGCGCGGCGGGTGCTGCGGGTCCGACAGGTGCCACCGGTGCCACGGGCGCAGCAGGCGCCGCCGGTCCCACGGGTCCGACGGGAGCCGCGGGCGCGGCCGGTGCTGCAGGTCCGACCGGTGCCACGGGTGCCGCAGGCGCAGCAGGCCCCACGGGTCCGACGGGGACTTCCGGTGCCGCGGGCGCCACGGGCCCCACGGGTCCGACGGGTGCCACGGGCGCAGGCGGCGCGGCGGGTCCCACGGGCCCGACCGGTGCCACGGGTGCCACGGGGCCGACCTTCACCGGCGGCAACGTGACGTCCATCACCGCCACCGACGTGGGCACCTCGATCGAGGCCCAGTTCGGCAGCATCCAGGCAGCGCAGGACCTGATCTCCGGTGCCGACGTGCTCGTCGGCGGCGGCGACGTCAGCAGCAGCGTGCTCGACGGTGACTTCAACGTGAACTCGCAGGCTGACCTCGTGATGGTCCGGGACCAGAACGACAATCAGCCCACGGGTGTCTGGTTCCGCTGGTTCGACGACGGTCTCGGTGGCGGCGGCAAGGAAATCATGCGTCTCGACGACGCCGCTGATGCCGAGCTGAGCGTCGACGGTGCCGTCAACGCGAACGGGCTCGACCTCGCCGAGGCCTACCCGACGCGCGACAGCTCGATCGGTGCGGCCATGGTCGTGGCGGTCGATCCTCACAACCCCGAGCACGTCGTGAAGGCCCAGCGGGGCGTGAACGAAGTCGTGCTCGGCATCGTGTCGACCGATCCTGGACTCGTCCTGCGCATGGACGGGTACATGAACGGACTCCAGCCCGAACTGCTCACCGCGTCGAACGAAGCTCACGCGGCCGGCAACTTCGAGCTGGCCGGCATGCTGCGCGCCGAGTGGAACGAGGTCGAGGCGAACCGCAACGACTCGGTCAACATCGCGTTGGCCGGCCGTGTGCCGGTGCTGGTGGACATGTCGGGCGGCACGATCCAGGCGGGCGACGCGCTCGGCCTGGGCAACACGCCCGGCACCGCGGCGCGCTACACGGGCGTCGGTCCGCAGATCGGCATCGCACTCGAGTCGTGGTTCGGCAACGGTGACACGGTCGTCGCCTTCGTCGGAAGCGGTGGTGGTGGTGGTGTCGTCTCCGCACCGGCTGCCATCGGCGGCTCCGGCTTCATGCCCCAGGGCGCGACGCAGGTCGTGATCGAGAACGCCGGCCTGCGCGCCGAGTCGCTCCCGGTCGTGTCGTTCTACGGGAACCCCGGCAGCTTCTACTGGGTTTCCGAGCGCGGCGACGGCTACTTCGTCGTGAACCTCGCCGACCCGGCCCCGGAAGGCCTGGAGTTCGGCTACACAGTGGCTCAGTGACCCCCTGATCCCGGGCGCCCCGTCTCGCACCAGCGAGGCGCCCGGGGCCGAGCCACGCGCCCGCATCGACGCGCCCCCGTCGATGCGGGCGTTTTCTTTGGGGGGGGCGTCTCCTCAGGCAGTCGGCCGCAACGACACGACCGCCTCCCGACCCACCGCAGTCAACGCAAACGGCGCGGCCGCACACTGCGTGCGACCGCGCCGTTCCTCTGTCCTGCAGGTCCGCCCGCGGCGGGTCACCTGCGTTCCGGCGACCCACCGCGCCCGATCGTCAGTCGACGATCTCGATGGTGAACACGTTGCTCGTGTACCACACGGTCGGCTCGACCTCGTCCAGCACCACGAACGTGGCGAACAGTTCCTCCGGCATGCCCTGGGGGAACATGGCGTGCAACACGCCACGCGGCAGCACGACCTCGGCGTCCTCGTTCTCGTCGAGGTGACCGGTGAAGGTCGGCAGCAGGCCGACACCCATGGCGCGCAGCGTGTTGGCCAGCGTGCTGTCGTAGCCCACCGGAATGACGTAGCCGTCGTTCACCGCGATCTCGCCCTCGGTCGTGCTCAGCAGCATGACGTAGGGGTGGTGAGCGAAGGTGTGCTCGCCGCCGCCGTGGCCTTCACCCTCGTGGCCTTCTTCGTGGTCGTCACCGTGCTCGTGCTCCTCACCCTCGCCGCCGTGGTGATGCGCGCCGGGGAGCGAGATGGTGAAGCGCACGTCGTCCTCGCCGGAGACCGTGCCGCCGACGAAACCGAGCAGCGCGAGGGGCTCACCGAAACCGTCGATCAGCTCCAGGCTCTCGGCCGCACCGCCACGGAGCCCGCGGATGCCCAAGGTGTCGTTGTCGACGAAGGCTTCGCCCACGGTGATCTGCCCGTTGATCGACGCGACGATCGCATCGAGGTCCAGGTGGTCGTCAGCGTTGTCGTGCAGCACGACCTGCTCGGTCGCGCCGGCGGCATCGCGCAGTTCGAACGTCGAGCCGTCGACCAGGTTCACATCGACCTCGTCGCTGCCGCGGTGGTAGGCCGGCACACCTTCGTGATCAGCCTGATCGAAGAACACGACGCGGGTGAAGATCTCCTCGCCGAACGGGCTGCTGAGCGGCACCGGGACGTGGTTGGCGAACGCGACCACGCCGCCGAGGACGATGGTCGAACCGATGATGATGTTGCGAAAGGACATGGAATCTCCTCGAGAGATGCCGGTGCACACGCGCCGCGGAACGGCACGCTGGCGAGACCAGACGGACCCGGTGCACCTTGGGATCATTGAGCGCGAGGCTCCCACCCGGGAGCCGTCGCGGTCGGCCGTCGGCCCGGAAGGCCGACCTCAGCCGTGATCCACGTCGCCGGACACGATCCGGCGCGCGGTGAACGCAAGACGATTGATGGGGATCGTCAGGCGTACCGCGGAACGGGCGGCTCGGGAGCCGGCCGGACGGAGTCGTCCACGGCTTCGGCGAGGAACTCGTACGACGTGCACGCGGCCGGCGGCGCCAGCGTGGTGTCGCTCTGGAGCACGAGCCGCGGCTCGGCGTGCACCGAGCTGTTGGCCGGCGTCCCGCCTCCGCAGGGGCAGCCGCTGACCAGGCTCGCGCCGGGCGCTTCGCCACAATCGGCGCCGTCGCAACACGAACCCTCGTCGGTGCAGCAGCAACCGACGGGGCGACCGCTGGCGACATCCCACATGGCCACCTGCACCCCATGACCCACGAGGGCCAGGGCGAGCAAGGCAACCGGCACGAGGAACGACGCACGCATGCAGGGAGCGAGCATAGGTCTCGGTTGCCTTCGGTCAACCACGTCCGGCGTGCGGGCGGCGCCGGACCGTTCGTTCTGAACGGAGCACGGCATCGCGTCGCCGTTCCCGATGCACCAGTCCCGCTGCGTCGGCGCTTCAGGCGTCCTCGGCCAGGCGGCGTCGCAGGTTGGCAGCCGCCGTTCCGCCCACCGCGGCCCGCGCGGCCACGGCGGCGTCGACGCTGAGTTCTGCACGCACACTCCCGTCCAGGCGCGGGTGTGCCGCGGCCAGGACGTCGTCGGGAAGCGACGCCAGGTCCACGCCCCGCGCCTCGGCCTCACGCACGAGCAGACCGACGGCCGCGTGCGCCTCGCGGAAACTGACACCGCGCTTCACGAGCCAGTCCGCGACCTCCGTGGCCAGCACGTAACCGCCGGGCTCCTCCACCGCCGCGCGCATGCGCTGGCCGTCGAAGGCGATGTCACCCAGCATGGCCTCGGCGATGGCGAGCATCTGCAACAGCGTGTCCTCGGCCTCGAACACCGCCGGCTTGTCCTCCTGCAGGTCCTTGCAGTAGCCGATCGGCAGCGCACGCTGGATCTCGAGCAGCCGCTGGAGTGCACCGGAGACGACCGTCGCCTTCGCGCGCAGCAGCTCGGCTCCATCCGGATTGCGCTTCTGGGGCATGATCGAGCTGCCGGTCGAGACCGCGTCGCCGAGGCGCGCGAAGCCGAATTCGCGGCTGCACCACAACACGAGGTCCGCCCCCAGGCGGGAGAGCGCCACGGCGCAGCTCGCCATGGCGGCCACGGTCATGGTCGCGTCGTGCCGCGAGGCCACGGCCTCGATGCTGTTGGGCGCAGGCCGCTCGAAACCCAGCTCCCGCGCGGTCTGCTCCCGGTCGATGGGGAAGCTCGTGCCGGTGCCGGCCCCGGCCCCGAGCGGGCACTCCCGGGGCGTGCGAGCGAGGTCCACCCGCGCCTGCTCGAGCATGTCCACGTAGGCGTACAGCACGTGCCCCAGCAACACCGGCTGGGCCCGCTGCAGGTGCGTGTAGTACGGCATCACGCATTCGCCGTCCCGTCCGGCCAGCACGCGCAGGCGCTGCTGCACGCGCTGCACGCCTGCCACCAGGCGCTCGGAAGCGGCGCGCAGGTACAGCCGCAGGTCGGTCGCCACCTGATCGTTGCGGCTGCGCCCGGTGTGCAGGCGGCGACCGTCCTCGCCGATCAGCTCGGTGAGCCGGCGCTCGACGGCCATGTGGATGTCCTCGTCATCCGGGCGGTCGACGAAGTGGCCCTGCTCGAACTCCTCCGCGACCTGGCGCAGGCCGGCGATGATGCGTTCGGCGGCCTCCGGTTCGATGATCCCGGTGCTCCCGAGCATGCGCGCGTGGGCCAGCGAGCCCTCGATGTCCTCACGCCACATGCGCCGGTCGACTTCGAAGCAGCGATTGATCGCGTCCAGCGCCGGGTGCAGCCCCGACGCAAAGCGCCCGGCGACCACACCGCGCGCCGCCAGCGTGTCCGTCGGGGGGGTCTCGTGCACAGGATCCTCGTGCATCGCATCGTGACCGCTCATGCGCGCGCCTCCTGCCGTTCGGTGTCTTCGTCGCGCGCTGGCGCGTCACCCGGCGCGAGCATGCTGCGCGCGATCGAGCCGTAGGCGGCCACCGCCCCGTGCACCTGGTCCACGGCCACCCATTCGTCCGGCGCGTGGCTGGCTTCGCTCGTCCCGGGTCCCATGACGACGCCGGGCAGATGACGCAGGTGGAAGTAGTCCGACACACCGCCGAAACCGCGCACCACCCCACTGGGACTGGCAGCCGTCGCGGCCCGCACGATGGGCTCGCCGGCTTCGGTGATCACGGGGCCGAAGCGCGTGCTGCGCACGACGACCTCACCCTCCACCGCGGCTCGCAACAGCTCGAGCATGCGCTGGTTGTCGCACTCGGGTGTGGGCCGACCGTCGAGCTGGATCGCGCACTCGCCGGGCACCACGTTGGGGCGCGTGCTGCCCTCCAGCATGGTGGCGGTGAGGGTGGGCGCGCCGAGCAGTTCGTGGGGACGATCCAGCGCGCGCTCGCTCAGCGCGTGCACCGCGAGCACATCCCGCGCCGCGCGCACCAGCGCGTTGTCACCTTCCCACGGACGCGAGGCGTGACACGCCCGCCCACGAGCCACGATCTCGGCGCGCAGCAGGCCGCGCTGCCCGCGACACACGTCCAGCCCGGTGGGTTCGCCCACCACGGCGGCGGCGCACTCCGGCAGCTCGTCCAGACAGATCTCGATGCCTTCCCCGCCCGTCTCTTCGTCGCACACGAAGGCCAGCACGAGGTTGCCCGCGAACGCGGCGCGGTCCAGGCCCACGGCGGCCACGGCCATGGCGGCGATGCTCGACTTGGCGTCGTTGCTGCCCCGCCCGAAGACCTTGCCCTGTTCGAGCGCGCCGTCCCAGGGGTCGCGCGTCCAGCCCTTGCCGATCGGCACCACGTCGTAGTGCGAACAGAACAGCAGGCCCGGCGCCGGCGCGTCGACCCGGGCCGACCCCACGATGACCGCGATCAGGTTGCGACCGTGCGCGCGCACGTTCACCCCGTGAGCATCCAGCCACGCGCCGAGGTGGTCGCGGCAGGCCTCCTCCGCGCCCGACACGGACGGGATGGCCACCAGCTCGCGCAACAGGGACACCGCGGCGGACGCGTCGCCCGAACCCGGGTCACCGCTCCCGCCCGCGCCCTTGGTCGCGCTCACGAGCCGGCCCCGAGCACGGCGGACGCCCGCGTCGCGTGGCGCGAACGAGCCTCGTCGTCATCGCGCACGATCAGCGTGCCCGCCCCTTCCTGGGTGAACAACTCGAGCAGCAGCGCGCCCGCGGCCTTGCCGGACAGGATGTGGCCGCGTCCCACGCCGCCCTCCACGGCCGAGACCAGCGCCGCGATCTTGGGCTGCATGCCGCCCTTGACCGTGCCGTCGGCGAGCGCGCTGTGCGCCTCGCTCAGGGTGAGCACGCTCACCAGGGAGTTCGGATCGTCCTTGTCGCGCAACAGGCCCGGCACGGAGGTCAGCGTGATCAGCTTGCCGGCCCCCAGGTCCCGTGCGAGGGCCGCCGCCACCGTGTCGGCGTTGATGTTGAGGATGTTGCCCTGGGCGTCGCTGCCGAGCGAACTGACCACCGGCGTGTAGCGGTTCTGCAGCATGAGCTCCAGCACCGCCGTGTCCACGCCCGCGATGTCGCCCACGTGCCCGAAGTCCACCACGCGTGCCTCGCCCGTGTCCTCGTCGAGCACCTCGGTCGGGGCGCGACGCTCGGCGCGGATGATGCCGGCCGCCACGCCCGAGAGCCCCACGGCGCTCACACCCTGCCCGCGCAGGGCCGAGATGATGTCGACGTTGATCTTCCCGGCGAAGACCATCTTGGCCACGTCGAGCGTCTGCTCGCAGGTCACGCGGCGGCCGCCGACCATGGTCGGCGTGAGCCCCAGTCGCTGCGACAGCTCGGTGGCCTGGGGGCCGCCGCCGTGGACCAGCACGCAGCGGATCCCGACGTGGGTCAGCAGCGAGATGTCTTCGGCCAGCGAGCGCAACGCCTCGACGTCGGCGGCGATCTCGCCCCCCAGCTTGATCACGAAGTCCTGACCGCCGTGACGCCGCAGGTAGGGCAGGGCTTGCTTCAACAGCAGGACGTCCTTCACGTTTCCACTCCCAGTTTGCGTTCGTGTGCCCACGCGTCGGCGTCCGGCGCGCGCGTCGTCTCCGCCCGGTTGCCCGCAGCGACGAAGTCCGTCAGGCCGACGGCTCGGCACAGCGTGGCCTTCTGGACGTCGAGCCGGGCCGCGGCCTGCTCGAGGACCAGCGAGCGTCGTCCGTCGAGGACGCCGGGCTCCACCACCACACCGCGCCGCACGGGCAGGCAGTGCATGAAGTGCGCGCCTGCTCCTGCCCCGCGATCGAGCTCCGCGGCGCGCACGATCCAGTCCCGGTGCTGTTCGAAGAACGCCGCGTTGGCATCCGGGTCTCCGTAACACGTCCGCGGGCCCCACGACTTGGCGTACACCACGTGGGCACCACGCAGGGCCGCCTCCCGATCATCGGTCACGCGCAACGAGCCCCCCGCCGCGGCAGCGGTGGACGCGGCACCGGCGGTGACCTCCGCGTCCAGCTCACAACCCGCGGGATGGGACACGACGATCTCGTGGCCCTCCCGGGCGAACGCGTTGAGCGCGCCGTGCGCCACGGCCATGGGCAGGGGCTTGATGTGCGGCGCCCAACGCACGTTGATCGTGAGCCGCTCGCTTCCGAAGGGCCGGCCCGCCCCGAGGGCACGCCGCAGGGCCAGGGCGTCGGCGAGCCCCTGGTGCGGATGATCCATGGCCGATTCGAGGTTGAGCACCGGGATCGCCGCGGCCTGCGCCACGGCGTTCAGGAACGGATCGTGCGCGTCCTCGGCCGCATCGCTCAAGCCCGCGAAGGCGCGCACGCCCAGGCCGTCGAGCATGGTCCCCAGCGCGCCGATGGCCTCGACCACGTGTTCGGCGGCGACGCCGTCCATGATCACGTCGCGTCTCGACTCGAGTTGCCACAGCCCTGCGCCGGGCTGCAGGTACAGGGAGTGGGCACCCAGGTCGAAGCAGGCCACCTCGAACGACGTGCGCGTGCGCAGCGACGGGTTGAGGAACAGCATGCCGAAGCGCTTGCCGGCCAGCAGGGGACGACGGCCCATGGGACCGGCGAGGGTCTGCGCGGCATCGAGCAGCGCATTCCATTGGGGCAGGGACAGGTCGCGCAACGAGAGCAGGTGCGCGGGCGTCGCTCGTGCCGCCGGACCGACGGGGTTGCCGACAGGATCGTTCGTGTCGGTGTTCACGGCGCGGCTCCGACTTCGGGCCGCGACGCGGCCGACGACAACACCGCGGTCAACGCGGGGACCAGCGTCGCCGCCTGGTTCTCGGTGAGCACCAGGGGCGCCAGCAGGCGGATCTGTTGAGGATCGTCGGCACCGCCGGTGAGGATGCCGTGGTCTTCGCGCAGCGCCTTGACCACCGGCCGGGCCGGGCGCTCGAGGTTGATGCCGAGCAGCAGCCCCCGGCCGGTGACCGAGCGCACACCCGGGATCGCGCTCACCTGCTGTTGCAGGAACGCGCCCACCCGGGCCGCGTTGGCGGCCAGGTCCTCGTCCACCAGCACCGCCGCCGTGGCCGCCATGGCGGCACTCGCCAGGGGACCGCCGCCGAAGGTCGTGCCGTGCTCGCCGGGACCGATCGCCGCGGCGATGTCCTCGCGCACGAACACCACGCCGGCCGGGAAGCCCGAGGCCAGGCCCTTGGCCCCCGTGATCAGGTCCGGATGCACCGCGTGGGCAGCGCCGGGTGTGTGCGCCGTGCCGGCTGCATGCGCCGCGCCGGCTGCGTCCGCTGCCCGGCCGGGGTCGCCCGTTGCACCGGCGTGGGCTCCCGCAGCCTCGGGGTCTTCGCCATCGGCGCCGGAGACCGTCGCGTCGGCGAACAGGTGGGCGAAGAAGGGCCGGCCGGTGCGACCGAACCCGGTCTGCACCTCGTCGAAGATCAGCAGGGCACCGGCGTCGGCACACGCCCGGGCCAGGCCGTGGAAGTAGGCGTCGGGCGCCACGCGGATGCCGCCCATGGACGGGATCGGCTCGAGCATCACGGCGGCGACGGGCTGCGCTCGCAGCGCGGCGACGACCGCGTCGAGGTCGCCGTACGGCACGTGCACGTGTTCGGTCGGCACCGGGTAGGTCGGGTGCTTGTACTTGGACGCGCCGGTCACACCGAGCGCGCCGAGCGTGCGACCGTGGAATCCGTCGGCCATGGAGATCACGTGGCGGCGGCCGGTGGCCCGGCGCGCGATCTTGAGCGCGGTCTCGTTGGCCTCGGTGCCGCTGTTGCAGAAGAACACCCGGCGCAGGCCCTGGGGCGCGAGCTGCGCGACCCGCTCGGCCGCCACGGCGCGCACGTCGTTGTAGACGACGTTGCTGTAGAACAGCAGCCGCCCCGCCTGTTCGCGGATGGCCTCCACGACCCGCGGGTGGCAGTGACCGGTGAGCGCGACGCAGTGGCCGCCGTAGAGATCGAGGTAGCGCTTGCCGTCGGCGTCTTCGACGTAGCAGCCTTCGCCGCGCACCAGCGCCAGGGGCAGCTTGGCGTAGGTGGGCACCTGGTAGGTGTCCTCCACGGCGCGGATCGCGGCGGTGTCGAGGGCGACAGCGGTGTCCCGGGAGGCGTGCTTCACAGGCCCATCCCCGCGTGGTGCAGGCCGGCCCGTTCGTCGAGCCCGCACATGAGGTTCATGTTCTGGACCGCGGTGCCGGCCATGCCCTTGCCCAGGTTGTCGATCGCCACCATCACGCAGGCCACCGCGTTGGCCTCCCCCGCCAGCGCGTCGAAGCGACGCGTGGTGACCGCGACGTCGGCCAGGTTCGTGCCGGCCACGTGGCGCACCTGGGGCGTGCCCGGCGTGAGGCGCACGAACGGCTCGGCGCCGTAGATCTGTTCGAAGGCCGCGCTCACGGCCGGCGCCTCGCCCCCATCCCCGGCACCCGGCTGACGGGCGTCGTCCAGCTCCAGGGGCACATGCGCGGTGACGTGGATGCCCCGGGCGAAGGGCGCGCTGTGGGGCACGAAGTCCACCGCCACGTCGCCGCGCAGGGCCAGGGCGATCTCCGGTTCGTGCTGGTGGGCGAGGGGCTTGTAGGCCTTGAAGTTGCCGCAGCGCTCGGGGTGATGGGTGCCCGCGCCGGGTTGGGCGCCCGAGCCCGACGAGCCCGTGACCGAGCAGGCCGACACCCGACCGCGCACGAGCCCCGCCTGGAGCAGGGGCCACACCGCCAGGATCGTCGCGGTGGCGTGACAGCCCGGGTTGGCGACCAGGCGCGCTGCCGCCACGTCGTCGCGGTGCCCGCACTCCGGCAGGCCGTAGGGCACCTGGCCCAGCAGCTCGGGGTGGGGATGGACGCCGCCGTAGTGCTCGGCGTAGGCCGCGCCGTTCGCGAGCCGGAAGTCGCCCGACAGGTCGATCAACTTCACGTGAGACGCCGCCTGCAACACGACCGGCGCTTCCTTGGCCGCCACCCCGTGCGGCGTGGCGAAGAACAGCACGTCGTTGTGCCGCGCCAGGTCCACGGCGCGCCCGACGCTGAACTCCAGGTCGGTGAAACCGCGCAGTTGTCCGTGCACGTCGGCCACGCGCCCGCTCTGGGTGCGGCTCGTGATCGCGGTGACCTCCACCTCGGGGTGACCGAGCAGCCAGCGCAGCAGCTCCATGCCGCCGTAGCCGGTGCCGCCCACGATCGCCACGCGCAGTGCCGAGGACGCGCTCATGCGCTGACTCCCGGTGAGCCCGCCAGCACCCGCTGGAAGGCAGCCCGTTCCACGAGGTCCACGAAGCCGGCGGGATCGGTGCGCGCGTTGGAGGCCGCGATGCCCATGTCGTCCCGCACGAAGCGCTCACCCACGCTGTTGTCGGTCGCCGGTCCGGCAACCACGTCGACCTGCAGGCCGTGCTCGGCCAGCCACTTGACCCCGCCCCAGGCCGCCACCAGGTCGTTGGCGCACAGGACGTGAGCACGCACCAGGGACTTGAAGCCCGGGTCGGTGAGGATCGACTCGACCCCGTAGGCGCCGATGATGCCGTCGCCCATCTCGGCCACGATCACGTCGAGCTCTCCGTCGGCTTCGTGGGCCACCGAGCGCAGCAGCTTGCAGGCCACGGGCGCCACGTCGTCCATGCCCGCCGTGCTGGGCAGGCCGCAGTCGGAGAACGACAGGGCCACCGCCGCGCCGTGGTCGGACATGTTGAGCAGGTCGCGCTGAGCGGCCACGCCGGTGAGCTTGACCCCGCCCACCCGGTAGCCGCGCGCCGTGAGACCCGAGATGATCTCGCACGCCGCGTAGGTCTTGCCCGAGTTCATGCACGTGCCCGAGACGACGATCACCGGCGGCGTGGGCAGCGCTCCCGCCGCGTGCTCATCGGGCGGGTCGGGCAGGGCCACGTCGGCGATGTTCACACCGCGCCCGTCCTCGAGCGCCATGCCCAGGACCTCGACCCGCAGCGGGTGCCCCACGTCCTTGTTCTCGCTGACCACCGTGCCGAGCACGCCGCCCAGGTTGAGCAGGTGCAGCGTGTCGCCGGCGCCGATCGCGTCGGGCACACGACCCACGAAGCCGCGCAGGGCGTCGCGCCGCCCCAGGGCGCCCACGAGTACGTCGCCCTTGCCCACGTGGGCCATGCGCCCGCTGGCCAGCTCGATCACGTCGTAGACGCGCTTCTCCTCGAGCGCGCGCACCACGAGCACCTGGCCCGAGCGCGCCTCGACCATGCGGCTGATCTCCACCTCGGCCCCGAAGCGGCAGCGAGCCACGACGGAGCCCAGCTTGTGCGGACGGATCTTCATGGCGTGGCTCCCGCGGCCGGCTGCACGCCGGCCGATGATGGCGTTCCCGTACCAGCGGCCGCACCCGCGCCGCCCCGATCACGCCGGGCGGCGAGCACGGCGGGCAGCCCGTGGATGCGCGCGAAGCCCTGGGCGTCGATGCCGCTGAAGGCGGCCATGCCCTCGCCGTAGGTCGCCACCCCCGCGTCGATCAGGCTCTGCGGGGAGCGGGTGCCGACCACGTCGTAGTTGCCCTTGTAGAGGCGCACCCGGGCGTCTCCATCGAGGCGCTGGTTGGCGTTGGCGAGGAACGCCTCGATGTCGCGCATGACCGGGTCGTGGTACAGCCCCTCGTGCAGCAGGGTGCCGTAGAAGCTGCCGAGCTGGTCGAGCCAGTGGGCCTGCCACTTGGTCAACACGAGCTTGCTCAGCTCGCGGTGCGCGCGGATCAGGATCAGCGGCGCCGCCGCCTCGAAGGCGATTCGGCCCTTCACCCCGAGGATCGTGTCGCCCACGTGGATGCCGCGGCCCACGCCGTGGGGGCGGGCCCGCTCGTTGAGCGCGACCAACAGCTCGACGCCGGACAGCGCCTCGCCGTCGAGCGCCACCGGCAGGCCCTGCTCGAAGGACAACACGAGCTCCTCCGGCTCGTCTGCGGCGGCCGTGGGCGGGACGGTCATGGTGTAGGCCGACTCGGGCGGCACGGCCCACGGGTCGTGGGTCTCGGTGCCGCCGATGGTCGTGCCGAACAGGCCTTCGTTGAGCGAATAACCCACCGTGCCCGCGTCCACCGCGACGCCGCGCTCGGCCAGCCATGCGCGCTCCTGTTCGCGCGACCAGTTCAGCTCGCGCACCGGAGCGAACACCGGCAGCTCCGGTGCCATCGCCGCCAGCGCCACGTCGAAGCGCACCTGGTCGTTGCCCGCGCCTGTGGAGCCCTGGGCGATCCCGTCGGCCCCCACCGCCCGGGCCACGGCGCCCACGGCCTCGGCCTGCGCGACCCGCTCGCAACCCACCGACAACGGGTAGACGCCGCCGCGCAGCACGTGTCCGCGCACGAGCCAGGCCACGAAACGGTCGTAGACATCGGCCCGGGCGTCGACGGTACGATGCTCGGTCACCCCGAGGTCGTGAGCCCGCTGCTCGATGGCGCGCAGGGCCTCGGGCGAGAAGCCGCCGGTGTCGACGGTGACGGAGACCACGTCCGCGTCGCGCTCCTCGCGGAGCCAGACGGCGCAGAAGGACGTGTCGAGTCCGCCGGAGAAGGCGAGGACGATCTTGTGGCTCATGCTGGCGTGCCCCATCGGCGTATGCACATAACTACTTTACTATGCGCATAGTAGAGATTGATGACGACGCCCGTCAAGCCCCCGGCGTGACGGCCCCGTGTCGCGTCCCCGCGGGTCCGATGCGACCTGCTGCCCCATGCTCCTCGGCGGTGGTCCGCGGCCTCCGAATCCCTAACCTGAGCGCCCCGTACCCAACGGACCGACTCGTGCTCACACGGCCGGCCGCACCGATTCCGCTCCCGCTCCGGATCCCGATCCGCTCATGACGCTCTTCGAGGTCCTGTCCGCCACCCTCGTCACAGCGGCCTTCCTGGCCTGGATCAACCACCGCTTCGTGCGGCTGCCCACGACCATCGGGGTGATGATCATCGCCCTGGTCATGTCGCTCGGCCTGCAGGGCATGCACGCGCTGGGCCTCCCGGTGCTCGACGTGGTCAACGCGATGCTGGCCGAGATCGACTTCAGCCACGCGCTGCTCGACGTGATGCTCGCGTTCCTGCTGTTCGCCGGCGCGCTGCACGTCCAGATCGAGGATCTGGTCGGCCAGAAGTGGGTCATCGGCACGCTGGCCACGGTGGGCGTGATCGTGTCGACCTTCCTGGTGGGTGGCATGACCTGGCTGCTGGCCGGCGCGTTCGACGTCGAGATCCCGTTCCTGCACGCGCTGCTGTTCGGCGCGCTGATCTCCCCCACCGATCCGATCGCGGTGATGGGCATCCTCAAGCGGGCCGGCGCGCCGAAGTCGCTCGAGACCAAGATCGCCGGTGAGTCGCTGTTCAACGACGGCATCGGGGTGGTCGTGTTCCAGGTGCTGGTGGGGCTGGCGGTCGCAGGCCTGGCTGCGGGCGGCGGGGCAGACCAGGGCGCCGCCGCCGGTCATGACGCGGGTCACGCACTGGACGCGGCGGGCATCGCCAGTCTGTTCGCCATGGAGGTGGCCGGCGCCGTCGTGCTGGGGCTGGTCTTCGGCTGGCTCACCTACGCCATGCTCAAGAGCGTCGACAACTACGAGGTCGAGGTGCTGCTCACGCTCGCCCTGTGCGTCGGCGTCTACTCGCTGGCCATGGCGCTGCACAGCAGCGGGCCCCTGGCGGTCGTCGTGGCCGGGCTGTTCATCGGCAACCGCGGCCGGCGCCTGGCCATGTCGCAACAGACCACCGAGCACGTGGACACCTTCTGGAAGCTGGTCGACGAGATCCTCAACGTCGTGCTGTTCGTGCTGATCGGCATGGAGCTGCTGGTGGTCTTCCACGACGTGGAGGGCATCGGCTACGAAATGGCGGGGACGTTCCTGCTCATGGGCGTGATCGCCATCCCGCTCGTGCTGCTGGCCCGCTTCCTGGCGGTGGGCGGCACCATCAGCGCCCTCAGGCACCGGCGCGACTTCACGCCGCGCGCGGTCCAGGTCATGACCTGGGGCGGCCTGCGCGGCGGCATCTCGGTGGCGCTGGCGCTCTCGCTGCCGGTCGAACTGGCCAGCCGCGAACTCGTGCTGGTCATGACCTACGTGGTCGTGATCTTCTCGATCGTGGTGCAGGGTCTGTCGATCGGCAAGCTCGTGGCCACGATCCCGCGGCCCGACCCGTCCGACGAGTTGCCGGCGCACTGAGCCGCCCCGCCATGACCGCCCCCCGCTCCTCGGCCTTGCCCGTCACGGTGATCACCGGTTACCTCGGCGCCGGCAAGACCACGCTGCTCAACCGCATCCTCACCGGCAGCCACGGCAAGCGCATCGCCGTGATCGTCAACGAGTTCGGCGAGGTCGGCGTGGACCACCACCTGGTGCTGGACAGCGCTGACGAAGTCGTCGAGCTGGCCAACGGCTGCCTGTGCTGCACCTTCCGCACCGACCTGGTGGCCACCCTCGGACGCCTCGTGGAGCGCGAACGGGACCTCGATGCGATCGTGGTCGAGACGACCGGCGTGGCCGCGCCGGTGCCCGTGGCGCAGACCTTCTTCGTCTCACCCTTCCTGCGCGAACACCTGCGGCTCGACGCGCTGGTCACGCTCGTCGACGCACGCCACATCGAGCTGCACCTGGACAGCAGCCCCGAAGCGCGCGAGCAGATCGCCCTGGCCGACGTGATGCTGCTCAACAAGATCGACCTGGTGACGCCGGCGGACGCCGAACGCATCGGCGCGACATTGCGCGCCATGAACCCGCTGGCGGCGATCCACCCCACGACCAACGCCGAGATCGACCTGGACCAGGTGCTCGACGTGGGCGCCTTCGACCTGGAGCGCCTGGCGCGCGTCGGCGGTGACGACGACCGTGACAGTGCCGGCGACGATGACCGTGCCGGCGACGACGACGGTGCCAGCGCAGGAGTCGGCGCGGCACCTGGCCCGGCGCGGGCCGCGACGGCCGGGGAACGCGGTGACGGCCCCCGCGTCACCCACGAAGCCGGCGTGGACTCGGTGAGCCTCGTCGAGCCGGGGGAACTCGATCCCGAGCGGACGACCATGTGGCTGCGTTTCCTCGCCACGCGCCGCGGTCAGGACCTGTACCGCATGAAGGGCGTGCTGGCCCTGGCCGGCCGCAACGAACGTCTCGTCTTCCACGGCGTGCACACCTTCTTCGAGGCCCGCGCCGACCGCCCCTGGCGCCCCGACGAAGAGCGCCGCAGCGAACTCGTCTTCATCGGCCGCAACCTCGACGAAGGCGAACTGCGCCGCGGCGTGGCCGCCTGCCGGGCCTGACGCGGTCCGCACACCCGGTCCGCACACCCGGTCCGTACCGCGCAGCCTGCTCAGCTCCCCGGGGACATCACCCGGGACGGCCGCGCGGGCTCAGGATCTCGTGCCGACCTGATCCAGCAGCATCAGTTGCATGCGCTTGAGTTCCTTCATCACGGCGAGGTGGTCGTGCATCATCGCGAACCAGAGCTTGCCGAAGCCGATCCCGCTCATCCCGAACAGGAACGCGACGACGTGCAGCAGGGAGGTGCGCAGCGGCGTGTCGTCGGGCGCGCGGAAGAAGGACACCGCGGCCCAGATCACGAGTCCGCTCATGAACCCCACGGCGATCACCGCCATCCAGCGCACGGTGCGCTCGCGACGCTGGAACTTGGCCACGGCGGCCTCCAGCGCTTGCTTGCCCCGGTCGGTGGGAACCGTCTCGGCCCCCGTGAGTGCTTCCTTCAGCAGATCGCCGAACTCACTCATCGGTCCATCCTTTCGATGATGTCGCGCAACTGTTGCCGCGCGTGGTGCAGTCGCGACTTCACCGTGCCTGCGGGGATGCCGAGGATCTCGGCGATCTCCGCCACGTCGAAGCCTTCCAGGTGGTGCAGTGACAACAGCGCGCGGCGCTCGCCGGGCAGGCGACGCAGCGCGCGACCCAGCAGTTCCACCGCGTCCCGCGGTGCGTCCGCCGCCGAGTCGTCGGGGCCGGGCAGCTCCGTCTCGTCGACCCGCGGGCCGGCCACGTCCTCGTCGCGGCGCCGCAGTCGCTGCCAGTCGGCGGCGCGCCGGGACACGATGGTGTAGGCCCAGCGCGGGAAGGCCGCCGGGTCGTCGAGTCGTCCCAAGCCCTCGGCCATGGCCAGCCACGCGTCCTGGAGCACGTCCGACGCGGCGTCGTCGCGCCCCGTCAGCCGCCGGGCGTGACGCCAGAGCCGGGCCTGCCAGCGCTCCACCAGCAGGGTGAACGCCTCGCGGCTGCCCTCCCGGCAACCCAGGACCAGCACTTCGTCGCACAGGCTCTCGCGCGCATCGGCCATGGGTCCATCCGCTCCGGAGTCCTCGCGGTCACCCCCACAGGTCGCAGCCGGGAGCACGCCGGTTCAAGCAAATCCGCGATCTTTCGGCAGGACCTGCGAACCGACGTGCCACATCAGCCGACGTGCGCAGCCCGGAGCGACGACTCGGGCCTCGCTGCCGGCCCGGGTCCGCCTGCCGGACCCCGCCGACTCTCGGCCGCGACCTCAGCCGGTGACGTAGGCCGGCACGGTGAAGCCCTCGGGCTTGGCGGTGAGCACCGAGCAATCGACGCACTCGAGGATCGCCTCCGCCGTGCGCCCCATGGGCCCCGCGGCCGTCACCTGGGACAACGTGCCCATGACCAGCAACTCCACGCGTTCGTCCGCGACGAACTGGGGCACCTCGCGCACGGGATCGCCGCGCAACAGGTGACGCCGTTCGTCGGCCACCCGGGCGCCGGCCCGTTGGATCAGCGCGGCGAGCGCCGCGGCGGCCCCGTCCCGATCCGCGCCCGTGGGCAGCACGCTCAGTGCGTGCAGCTCGGCGCCGTCCACGTCGGCCACCGCCTGGGCCAGGGTCAGCAGCCGGATGGACAACGGGTCGCGGCGTGCGTCCTGGAACTGGGGATCGATGGCGACGGTCATGCGGTCGAAAGAGCGCTGCCCCGGGTACACCAGCCACACCGGCGCGGGACAGCGACGCATGAGCTCACCGTCGACCGCACCGCGGAACTCGTGGCCCTGGGACAGGCGCTGGCGCGCCGTGCGCACCACGAGGTCGTACCCGCCCTGGGCTGCCTCGCCCACGAGTTCCTCGGCCGTGTCCCCCGTGAACATCCGCGCCGACACGGGCACCCCCGTGGGCAGCAGACGATCGGCGGTCTGCTCGAGACGCCGCTGGACGTCGTCGCGGTGAGCGCGGCGCGCGCGGCCCTCGTCGAACAGGTTGGGCAGGAACGGCGGCACCTCGTCCACCACGGCGACCAGCGTCAGCGAGGCACCGCAGGCCTGCGCCAGGGCCACCGCACGACGCGTGGCCACCTCCGACTCCACGCGATCACCGAGGGACACGAGGATCTTCGCGAACGGCTTCATGAATCGACTCCCACTCCAGGTTTGCGTCTCAGCCGCGACTGGCCAGGCGCATGGCGCCGCCCACGAGCTTGCGACCCCAGCGTGACTTGATGCTCATCAGCGGGTTGGCCCGGTAGCGTCGCAGCTTCTCCAGGTAGTAGTCCACCGCCATGTCGTCGAGGGCTTCGTCGAGCGGGTAGCCCTCGCCGCCCCCATGGATCGTCGCGAGCATGCGCGCGAGCCCCACGCGCTTGAGCTGGTCCATCTTCGAGGTGATCGTGTCGTTGTCGGTCACGGGCCCGACGAGCGCGCTCTCGGCGGGGTCCAGCTCCACCCGGGCGGAGCCGAGGCGCAGACCGCGACAGGCGCCGTCCTGCACCACGAGTTCCAGCGGCAGTTCGCCGCTGCCGGGCGCCGGTGCATCGGATGCCGTAGCGCGCGTCCCGGTGATGACGAAGCGTCCCGCCGCGTAGTCCCGTGGTTCGACGATCGTGCCCCGACCGCCACCGGCGAAACCCAGCTCGACCCGCTCGCCACCAGGCGCGGCCCGGCGTCGGCCCGTGCGGATCGCCGCGCCGCCGAACAGCGTCTTGAGCAGGGCGAGTCCGTGGTAGCGCCACGCGGAGCGGTCGCAGGTCACCGCGCGCAGATCGCCCAGGGCCTCCCGGGCGGCCGGCTGCCGCAGCAGGTCGACCCAGGGCAACGTCGAGCAGTCCTCGGCGACCCACGCGTTGCGGAACCCGCGCAGCAGATCGAGTTGCCCCAGGTGCTTGAACAACATCACCGGCGTGTCGATGACCAGGTCGATGCCGCTGCGATCGAGGGGGGCCAGGCGTCGCAGCACCTTGGGCACACCGCCCTTGGAGACGGCCACGTAGATCAGGTCGCAGGCGGCCAGGTCGTCGGCCGTCAACCGGTCGAGCGGCAACACGAGGTGTTCGTCGCCGCCCAGCTCCAGCGTGCGCGCGGTCCGGGCGAAGACGCCGTTGACGAAGAAGCGCTCGCCGAGGGCGGCCAGGGCCGGCAGCACGTCCGTTTGCACGCGCTGCCCAGCGCCGATGACGAGCACGCGCCTGGCACCCGGCGGGACGTCTCGTGCGGCGGCCCGGGCCCGGGCTGCGGCCACGTGCGCATCGGTCCTCGCCCTGGCGGCCAGCGCCTCGGCCTCGGCTGCTGCGTCGGCCGCGGCGGCGGCGGAGGGCGCCAGCCCGAACACGTCGCGGCGCAGGTGCTCGGCCATGCGGATCGCCAGGGCCACCAGCGTGAGCGTCGGGTTGGCGCAGCCGCTGGTGGGAAACACCGAAGCGCCGGCGGCGTACAGGTTGGTCACGTCGTGCACGCGCCCGTGAGGTGTCACCACCGACGTGGCCGGGTCGACGCCCATGCGCGTCGTGCCCATGTGATGGGAGGCGTCCATGTCGATCGGCCACGGCTCCACCCGCTCGATGTCGCTCGACAGCGTGCCGAACCCGTTGCGCTCCATCTCGGTCGTCAGCACGCGGTGCAGCTCGCACAGCGAACGACGATCGAGCGCGGTGGTCTGGTGGGCGACGCGCGGCACGCGCTGACCATGGGGATCGAGCTCGTCACACAGCGTCACCCGGTTGTCGGGGTCGGGCTCCATCTCCATGAAGTTGCGCAGGCGCACCTTGTGGATCGCGGGCGCCCTGCCCTCCCGCAGCCGCGCCCAGGCGTAGCGCGTCACCGGCACGAGGTTGATCAGGATCAGCCCCCCCAGCTTGAACCAGTCGAGCACACCCTTGCGCTCGTTCTGCAGGTCGGAGTCATCGCCCGTCTCGGAGTAGTCCCGCAGGGTGACGAGCTTGCCTTCGCGCCGTTGCTTCCAGCCGCGAAAGAGCGACTCACTGCGCTTCACCAGGAACACGAGGGCCTCCACGCCCTGATTGCCCGACCATGGGAACAGCGGTTCGAAGCGCACATAGGAGTTGAGCAGCCCGTGCTGCCGCTGCAGCGACTCGCTCAGGTGCAACCCGGCGTAGCCCGCGTAGCCCTGGTACAGACAACCGAACAGGTAGGGCACGTCGCGCAGCGGGCGGGTGAGTGTCACCACGCCGTGGTAGTTCTTGGGGTGGTTCATCAGGTAGCGACCCACCTGATCGTGCCCGTTGCCCAGGCCGGCCGCGCAGTGATCGGTGGAGTTGAGCAGGATGCGCGCGTTCTCGATACCGCCCGTGGCCAGCACGAAGACGCGCGCCTGCAGCCGTCGCTCGGCGCCGCTTCGACTGCGCACGATGCCCGCGCGCACGGTCGCCTGGCCGCTCGCTTCGCCGGCGCACTCGAGGCGCAGCAGCGTGGCGTCCAGGTAGAGGTCCAGCGTCCCGCCGTCGAAGATCGCCTGGTGCTCGCGCCCGAAGTGTTGGGGCTCGCTCGCGGCCAGGAAGATCTTCTCGTCGACGTCGTCCCAGGTGAACTGCGCGTCGCCGCGGGCCTTGAGCAGACCGAAGCCGTCCGGTTCGAACAGCGCCAGGGGAGCGAAGCGGTAGCGCGTCGCAGCCCGGGCGTAGTAGGGCAGCAGGTCGGCGCGTTGCAGCGGCCAACCGGAGTGGCGCAGGAAGTCCCGCGGCGCCAGGTCGATCTCGTCCAGTGGGCTCGACAACCCGGCCCAGGTGCTGGACGCCCCGCCCAGCACGCGCTCGCGCGAGTAGTCCTTGATGGTGATGCCGTGGCTCACCACCTTGCGCAGGGTGTCCCCGTGCTTGTCGGGGCGCAGGCGTCCGCTCTCGAGCACGCACACCGAGAGGCCGCTGTCGACCAGCTCCGCGGCCAGCGTGATGCCGGCCGGGCCCGAGCCCACGACGCACACGTCGTACAGCGGGAAGCCGTCGATTCCGCGCTCGTCGAGGTCTCGGATCACGGGAGCACTCGAGTCACGGTCAAGGGCTGCCGCCGGTGGGGACCCCGGGTCTCGGTCCGGGGGCGCTCTCCGCCACGGGCAGGTGGCACTGGGTGCAGCGCGCTCGTTCGGGGTGCGTGCTCGCCGGCACCGGTTCGATGGCGTGCTCGCCGTGACAGGCGAGGCAGTTCTCGCGCATGGTCAGCGGGTGCGGGATGAGCCACGGCGCCGCCGGGTGCTGCCGCTGACCGGTGGCCCAGGCCTCGCCGACGAACGTGTTGGGCCGGAACAACTCGTCGGTCAGGGGCTCGAGGTGGCACTGGGTGCAGCGGACGTGCTCGGGATGGGGCGTGCGCGGCGCGCGCTTGCCCTCCCACTCCACGTGCCCCGAGGTGTGGCACGCCTGGCAGTTGCCACGCCCCAACTCCTCGACCGAGTGGGGAATGGTCGGCGGCGCGCCGTCGTAGGCGCGGGTGTCCATGCGCCCGGTGGCCTGGACGTCGGCCGGGGCGCACGCCGCGAGCAAGACCGCGATCGTCACCGGGAGCGCGCAGCGCAGGGCGCTCACGTGCTCACGACCTCCAGGCGCACGGCACACTTCTTGTAGTCCGGCTCCTTGCTGATCGGGCAGAACGCATCGAGCGTGAGATCGTTGATCAGCTGTTCTTCCTCGAAGAACGGCACGAACACGATCCCGCGCATGGGCGTGGCCCGCCGACCGATGGAGACGGGCAGGTCGATCGTGCCGCGCCGGGTGGTGAGGCGCACGGTGCCGTTCTGCACCGCACCGAGTTCGCGCGCGTCGTCCGGGTGCATCTCGCAGTAGGTGTGCGGCACCGCTCGGTGCAGTTCGGGGATACGCCTCGTCATCGAGCCGCTGTGCCAGTGCTCGAGCACGCGCCCGGTGGACAACCAGAACGGGTACTCGTCGTCCGGTTCCTCGGCCGCCGGCTCCCAGGGACGGAACCAGATCACCGCGCGGTTGTCGGTCTTCTTGGCCTTGTAGAAGTCCATGCGCCCCTCGCCCTGGGCGTAGGGATCCTCGCCCGGCACGTAGCGCCAGCGCGTCTCCTTGCCGTCGACCACCGGCCAGCGCAGGCCGGCGACCTCGCTCAGGTCATCCCAGGTGGCCACGTCCTTGCCCACGCCGAGGGTGAACGTGCGGTACTCCTCGTACAGGTCGCGCTCGAGGTCGTCGCTCTCCGGGAAGAGCGCCTCGAAGCCCATGCGGCGGGCGACCTCCACCGTCTGCCACACGTCGGGACGCGCCTCGCCCGGCGGCGGCACGAGTTGATCCCACACCTGGGTGCGGCGCTCGGAGTTGCCGAAGGCGCCGACCTTCTCGACCCACAGCGACGACGGCAGGACCAGGTCGGCGATCGCCGTCGTGGGCGTGGGATAGACGTCGGAGACCACGAGGAACGAGTCGTCCCGGTGCGCCAGCTTGGCGTCGCGGAAGCGGCGCAGGTTGGGCATGGTCACGAACGGGTTCGTGACCTGCACCCACATGGCCTTGACGTCGCCCCGCTCCAGGGCACGGAACATCTCCACGGCGTGCAGCCCGGGCTCGGGGTCGATCGTGCCCTCGGGCAGGCCCCAGATCTTCTCGGCCTTGGCCCGGTGTTCGGGCACGGTGACGCTCATGTCCGACGGCAACGCGTGGGCCAGCGTGCCCACCTCGCGCGCGGTGCCGCAGGCACTCGGCTGACCGGTGAGCGAGAACGGCGTGGCTCCCGGACGACCGATCTGGCCCGACAGCAGGTGCACCGCGTAGACCAGGTTGTTGATCCACGTGCCGCGCACGTGCTGGTTCATGCCCATGCACCAGAAACTGATCACGTTCTTGCGGTCGTCGGCGAACACCCGCGCGAGCCGCTCGAGGTCATCCGGCGCGACGCCGGACAGCTCCTGGACGCGCTGGGGCGTGTAGTCGTCGACCAGGGCGCGGTACTGGTCGAGGGTGATCGGCTGGGGATCGTCCTTGAAGCTGAAGTGATCCTCGGTGCCGTAGCCGATGTCCTCCTTGCCGCGGCGGAAGGTGCAGTGGTCGTTGATGAACGCCGAGTCGATCGCGTCGTGCACGAGCAGCCAGCGGCAGATGCCGTTGGCGATGGCCAGATCGCCCTGCGGCTTCATCATCAGGACGTCGTCGGCGTAGCGGCTCGTCTCGGTGCGACGGGTCGTCAGGTCGACGATGCGCACGTGCGACGCCTTGCCCTTGCGAGCCAGCATCCGGCTGAACAGCACCGGGTGCATCTCGGCCATGTTGTTGCCCCACAACACGTACGCATCGGCGTGCTCGATGTCGTCGTAGCAGCCCATCGGCTCGTCGCCGCCGAAGGTGGTCATGAACCCGGTCACCGCCGAGGCCATGCACAGGCGTGCATTGGGGTCGATGTTGTTGCTGCGCAGACCGCCCTTGAACCACTTCTGGGCGGCATAACCCTCGGGAATCGTCCACTGGCCCGAGCCGTACATGGCCAGCGCGTTGGGCCCGTGCTCGGCCAACACCGCGCCGAAGCGCTCCGCGATCAGGTCCAGCGCCTCGTCCCAGCCGATGCGCTCGAAGCGGTCGCCGCGGCGCAGCATGGGATGGGTCAGCCGGTCCTCGCCGTACAGGACGCCGGGCAGGTGGTAGCCCTTGGCGCACAGCAGGCCCTCGTTCACCGAACAGTCCGGGTCACCGGTGACGGCGGCGATCTTGCCCCGGCGCACGCCCACCAGCGTGCCGCAGCCCGTCCCGCAGAAGCGACACGGAGCCCTGCTCCAGGTCACGTCGCTCAGCGAGAGGTCGGGTGTGGAACTCGGGGCGCAGCCCGGAACGGTGACGACACCGGCGCTGACCGCGGCCGTCTTCAGGAAATCACGTCGGGTGCAAGTCATCTCGGCCTTCCGATCGAGGGGCATCCTACGGCAGCCCCCCGGTCGGGGTCGAGCGGTCAGGCTAGTGTTCCTGGTCGTAACGCGACTTGTAGAAGTCGCGCACCTGACTCTTCGTCGCGTCGTCGAGACCTCCGAGCCAGGCGTGGTCCGCCCCGCTGAGTGCCTCCTCGATCACGGCCTCGGCCGCCGCGTTGCCCTCGGCCAGCTCGCGCGCTTCGGGCAGGAACTTGAAGTAGAAGTGCTTGGCCACCTCGTAGAAGCCGTGCCACTGGGTGTAGTCCGGGCCCTGCATGCTCGCGCCGTGACGCGCCCGGCGTCCCTCGTGGTGCCAGACCTCGAACCAGATCCACTCGATGTGCTCGTCGAACGGATCGGGCGAGATCAGCTCGTTCTCCTTGAGCGCCTTCATGATCGCCACGCCCGGTTCGGCGAACTTGCGGTTGTAGAGCTCGACCGCGCTGTCGTACTGCTCGTACCAGCTCGTGGTGAAGGCCTGGCTGTGGCACGAGTTGCACACGCTCAGCATGTCGATCTTCTTGGTCTGCCAGTCCTCCATGCGCGTGCTCACCGGCGGGCGCAGGGTCCAGGTCAGGCGCTTGCCCGGATCGTGGGTGATCGGCAGGTCGCGGGTCGCGCTCATGTGGCAGGTGGCGCAGGTGGGCGCCGCGGTGTAGTCCACGCCCACCACCCAGTCATCGGAATCGAGCGCCATCTCGTCGATCTGCGCCCGGAAGGCGATGCCGTGCTTGCTCTCGTTGTAGATCTCGATCTGCGGGTGGTCGGGCCCCATGTGGCACTTGCCGCAATTGTCCGGCTGCCGCGACACCTCCGTGGAGAAGGAGTGACGGCTGTGACAAGCCGAGCACGTGCCCAGGGTGCCGTCGAGGTTGATGCGCCCGATGCCGGTGTTGGGCCAGGTCGCGATGTCGAACTTGGGTGCCCCCGACGGACCGCGACGGATCTCACCCTGGTTGTCGTAGTCGAAGGCCACCTTGGACCCATGGCACTGCAGGCAGCCGTTGGCCGCCGCCGGCATGCCCTCGATGATCTCGCCCAGCACGTTGTCGAGCGAACCGAGGATGTTCCCGGCGCTGGCGTGGTGACTGTTCGAGAACTCCTCCACGATGTCCGCGTGACAGCTTGCGCAATCGCCCGGCGTGACGATCGTCGCGATCACCTGGCCCTCGTGGCGGAAGGCGTCGATGTCGTCCTCCTCGGCGCGGTGGCACTCGAGGCAGCCCACGCCCAGCGAGGCGTGGTGACTGCCCTCCCACTGCTTCACGATCGACGGCGTGCTCTGGGTGTGGCACTGCACGCAGCCCTGGTTGTCCGCGCTGACCGCGATGTCGGGCGCAGGCGCGATGCGCTGCTTCCCGCCCTCCACCCAGGCCACGATGAGCAGCGCACCCAGGAACATGAAGCTCAGCAGGGCGACGACGACGCGTTTGGCTTCCAGACTCATGAACAACTCCGGTGGCGGCTCGGCGGCCGCCGCACTGTCAATGCGCGAGGACCCACGCTTCCCACACGGTCATCACGGTCAGGATGATGACACCCACGATGCCCAACCCCACGCTGAGCTCGGAGTCGGGACGGCGACGGCGAATGGCGCCGTCGATGAAGGGCCAGAAGATGAACACGCTGGCCGCGAGGCCCAACGTGACGACGGCCATCTTGAGCCCGACCATCTTCAGCCAGCGGAAGGTCCAGTAGAAGTACCACTCGGGCTTGATGTGTTCCGGCGTCACCAACGGGTTGGCCTTCTCCTCCAGCCCGGCGGGGAAGATCAGGGAGACGCAGGTCACCGTGATCAGCAGCCCGACGCCGATGATCACCTCGGTCAGGAAGTGATCGGGGAAGAACGGGTAGGTCTTGCCCTTGCCCTCGCTGTCGCGCTCGTCGCGGCGGAAGTGGAACTCACTCACGCCGTGGGCGCGGATCAGCACGAAGTGCGCGATCAGCAATCCGAACATCACCGTGGGCAGCAGGCCGATGTGCAGCATGTGGAAACGCGTCAGCGTGTTCGCCGTCACCGTCTCCCCGCCGCGCATGAAGTTCGCCAGGGCCGGGCCCACGAGCGGCGCGGCCTCGGTCAGGTTGCCGGCCACCGTCGCGCCCCAGTACGAGAGCTGCTCGTACACCAGCGAGTAGCCGGTGAAGCCGAAGGCCATGGTCGTCACCAGGATGAACGACCCGATGACCCAGTTGAGCTCGCGGGGCTTGCGGTACGCACCGGTGAAGAAGACGCGCATGACGTGCAGGATCACCGCCACGACCATGCCGTTGGACGACCACTTGTGCAGCGAGCGCAGGTACCAGCCGAAGGGCACCTCCTCGGTGATGTGCTGCACCGACTCGTAGGCGGCATCCGGATCGGGCACGTAGTAGAAGGAGAGCAGGATGCCCGTGACGACCTGCACCACGAACAGGATCGCCGCCGTCCCACCGAGGCACCACCACCAGCGTTTGAGGTGCCCGGGGACGGGCTCGCTGCCCATCTCGGTCAACATCTCGGTGGCCGGCAGCGGCACGCGCGCCTTGAACCACCCGCCCAGGCCCTGGCCGCGCTCCTCGTTCACGTGATCGGCACCAGGGCATACAGCGCGCCGCCGTCGACCTCGAGGGCCAGTTGCTTCAGCGGCGTGTTCTCGTCCTTCGGCGGCCCGGCGATGGGTGCGCCCTGCTTGTCGAAGGCGCCCCCGTGGCAGGGGCAGAAGAAGCGGTCGTTGGCCTGCTCCCAGTGCACCTTGCAGCCCAGGTGCGGGCAGGTGTCGTTGAAGGCGACGACGACGTCGTCGCCGAGGTTCGTGAGCAGGTAGCGCTGACCGCTCGGCGTGGAGAAGGGCCGGCTCGAGCCCACCGGGAGCTCGGAAAGCTGGCCCACGTACAGCCGCTGCTGGCGCGTGCCCCAGCCGGGCGGCAGCAGGTAGCGCACGATCATGCCGGCGCCGGTGGCCGCGCACGCCCCGAGGCCGGTGACCAGCGCAGCCCAGCCCAGGAAGCCGCGCCGCGTCGAGCCAGCACCACCCTTGTTGCCGTCGTCCACCACGTTCAACTCCCGACGCCTGCGCTGCCCTTGACCGTCGCGCCCTGCGGCACTGCCCCACCGGTGACCCCACCGGTGACGAGGCGCCCTGCCCGAGCGACGCGCAGCCCGGCGCGCGACGTCTTGGGCCGAGAGTCTGCCAGCCTGGTGCGCAGATGTCTTTGGGTACTAGTGCGTAGGCATCGGGTACTGTCTGCTCGATCGTGGCGGCGAGCGCCGGGCCGGCACCCGGTCGACGTCTACGTTCATCGTCGTATCGGGCTGGACCCACGCGAAGCGCATGATGGCTTCCATCAGCAAGTGTGCGTGGGCCTCCGGGCTCCGCCATCGAGCGAGTCCAAACCGACAAGCGAAGGGACAGCATGCGCGAACGGATCGAGCGACGAGCCAACCTCGCCTTCACGGTTGCACTGATCGCAACCGCCTGGTGGTTCGTCCCCCCAGCCTCCACACAGACCTCGACCTCTCCACCTGTGCCGAAGGCATCGAAGGTGACCGCCGCGAGCACACCGGCCGCGGCACGTCGTGCGCCGGCCCCCGTGCTCATGCCACGGGTGAGCGAGCACCCGGTCATCGCCCCGCACGTCGCCCGACGCTCCGGCGCGAAGCTGGCCGCTCCGGTCCCCTACCCGACTCCGCGACGATCGACGACGAGCGCACGGGTCGTGGCGACCGCGGCGCCGGAGGACGACGCCCCGCCGGTGCGCAAGACGAAGTTCCACAACCTGCGCTTCGAGGAGGACTGGACCTGGGTCGACGATCCCGATGTCCTGAGCGACCACGCCCTCCCGGACGCCAAATCGATCCCCTTCGGCGACGGCTGGTCGGCCAGCTTCGGCGGCCAGATCCGCTACCGGCTCCAGGCCGAGAAGAACAAGACCCTGATGGGGACCTCGCCCGAGCACAACGACTTCAACCTCTCGCGCGTGCGCGCCCACATGGACCTGCGTCACGAGGACGGCTACCGCCTGTTCATCGAGGGCATCGACGCCCGCATCCACGGCAACGAGCGGCCGGCCCTGGGCATCGATCGCAACAACGCCGACTTCCTCAACGCCTTCGTGGAGGCGGGCAACGACGACCTCACCGCGCGCCTGGGCCGCATGGAGCTCCAGCAGGGGCGCCAGCGACTGATCTCGCCGCTCGACTGGGCCAACACCCGGCGCACGTTCCAGGGTGGCATGCTGCGCGTGAACCACGAGTCCGCCGGCAGCACCGACGTGTTCGTGACCAAGCCCGTGATCATCGATCCCCGCGACTCGGACGACACCGACTCCAGTCGTTGGTTCATGGGCATCTACAACTCCCGCCAGCTCGAGAGCGGCGACAACATGGACCTCTTCGGCCTGTTCCTCAACGAGACCGACCCTCTCTTCATGTCGGGCAACGGCCACACGGGTGACATGGAGCTGTACACCGTCGGCGCACGCTTCGGGGGCAAGAGCGGCCAGACCGACTACGAGCTGTGGGCCGCCAAGCAGTTCGGAAAGTTCGCGACCGACGACATCGACGCCTGGGCCGCCACCGGCGTCGTCGGCCACAGCTTCCCGGATGCACCCGGCAAGCCCCGCGTGGGCGTCAGCATCGACTACGCCAGCGGCGACTCCGACCCGACGGACGACGAGACCGAGACCTTCAACCAGCTCTTCCCCCTGGGCCACGCCTACTTCGGCTACCTCGACCTGATCGGCCGGCAGAACATCGTCGACCTCTCGCCGAACGTCGCGGTGAAGCTCCACGAACGGGTGGGCATGAAGTTCGCGGCGCACTTCTTCCGCCTCGCCGAGGAGAACGACGCGGTCTACAACGTGGGCGGCGCACCGGGCTTCGCGGACACGACCGGCGACTCGGGCAAGAACGTCGGCAAGGAGTTCGACGTGACGCTGTCCTATACACCGGAGTGTCTCGCACCCCATGGTCACGTGCTCGTGGGCTATTCGCGCTTCCTCGCCGGCCGGCGCATCGACAGCAACGGCGGCGACGGGGACGCAGACCTGTTCTACACGCAGTTCACCATGACCTTCTGAGCGCCATCCGGCGCCCGCCACGGTCGCGTTGCTTGCGGACCCCCGAATTCGGGGCGACACTGGTTGCTGAGGCTCCGGCCCACCCACCGTGATCACGCTCCGCCCCACCCGCCGTCTCGTGCCCGCTCGCGCCGCCCTGGCGCTGGCGCTGCTGCTCCCGCCCATGGCCGCGCCGCTGGCCGCCCAGAGCTACTACGGCATGAGCGAGGAGGGGCGCCTGGGCTGGAACGGCACGATCCTGAACGACCTCGCGGGCCACTTCAGCGCCGACATGTCGGGCTCGGCCTTCTTCTTCGTCTTCACGGGCTCCGGCATCCAGCCGTTCGGGTCGGGCCTGACCATCGTGCTGAACTCCGGCTCGTTCTTCTTCTTCAGCAACTCGGGTGTGTCCGGCGCTTCGAGCGGGGGATTCTTCTTCTTCCTCTCCTCCAACTCGGACTTCGAGGCGAGCGACTACTACGACCGCTGGGCCGACCACGTCGTCGAGGGCCCCGACCGCTGGTCGCTGCGTGCCGACGGCCGCATTTCCAAGAACGGCAAGAAGCAGTCCGTGCTCTTCACCTCGTTGCTGCTGCCCGACTGGCTGTCGCTCGACGTCGTCGACGGCCTGACCTACGCCCTGCGCCGCGACGGCCTGCTCGCCACCGGCGCGAGCGACGTGGTCAAGTTCACCCAGGACAACTCCTTCTTCACCACCGTCGTCTCCTGGTTCGGCGCCGGCACCGCGCTGCGTGCCGACGGCGCGCTGTTCACGCGACTCGACCCGCAGTTCCCGCTGCTCTACTTCACCGGCGGCCCCGGCCTGAGCGGGAGTTTCGACGGCGAGACGATCGACACGGTGTGGGTCAAGATGACGGTCCACCCGGACACGGGGGACATCTACGCCCTGCGCCGCGACGGCGTGGTCATGCGCGGCGTCTCCACACCGATCGGCGCCTTCTCCGAGGAGCTGGCGCGCCTGCCCCCACCCGTCGCCGAAGCCGGCGACTCGATCACGCTGCGACGCCTGACCTACCCGTCCCTGTCGTCCTACGCGGACATCGAGATCCTCGGCTCGGGCGACTGGGCCGTGCTGCGCGGCGACGGCTCGGTGTACTCGGGCAGCTCTCCCTTCGCGCCGGGCGAACTGCTCCCCGGCCAGGTCGTGATGCTGGCGAAGTACGACGGCGGCACCTCGTTCGACACGGTGTTCTGCGATCTGGCCGTGAGCGGCGAGCACATGCAGGCCGTCCGCCGTGACGGCGGCATCTTCCGCGACCTCGAACCCAAGCAGTACCTGACCATGCCGGGCGAGGGCTACAACCGCACGTTCATGGTGGAGGACGCCCCGAACCTCGACGACTTCCGCAACGACCGCCCGACGCTCCAGCGTTACCGCACGACGGTCGTGACCGGGGCCGCCGAGCCGACCACGATCCCGGTCCTGGCCGTGGACATCGACAAGGCCGTCGAAGAACTCGTCGTGACCCAGCTCGGCGACCTGCCGGCCGGGGTGGCGTGGGACCAGGCGACCCGCAGCTTCAGCGTGGCACCCCAGGCCGACCCCGGCAGCTTCACGCTGCGCGTCAGCGTGGACGACGGCGTGACCAAGGCGCCCCGCCGCTTCAAGCTGCCGGTGAAGGTGCGGCGCGCCGACACGAACACCACGCGCAACCGCAAGCCGACCGTCGCCAAGGTCAGCAACGCCCGCGCCCTCGTGGGCATCGAGACGGTGCTGCCCCTGATCCCCGCCGACCGCGACGGCGACAGCGTGACGATCACGCCCGTGCTCGACAAAGGCATCTTCGCCCTGCCCGGCAGCAACGCCAGCTACGACGACGCCACGCGCGAGCTGCGCTGGACCCCGGAGCTCGAGAACGTGGGCAAACGTTCGGCCCACTTCCAGGTGAGCGACGGCACCGCGACGCGCAAGTACCGGGTGCGACTGCTGGTCAAGGCGCCGCTGATCGGCCTGCTGCCCGACGAGGACTGAGACGCCTCGGTCTTCCTCTGCGCTCGTGAGCTCCAGCTCCGCTCGTGTCCAGGTCGGCCCTGGCCGGGGCCCTCTCGATCAGGCTCCCCCCAGCAGACCGCGCTCGCGCGCCAACTCGGCGATCAACAGCGAGCCTCCGGCCGCACCCCGCACCGTGTTGTGGGACAGCGTCACGAAGCGCTGGTCGAGCAGCGGGCACGGGCGCACGCGGCCGATGCTCACCGCCATGCCGCCGTCGAGGTCACGGTGCAGCGCGGGCTGGGGTCCATCGGGATCGTCGAGCACGTGGATCAGACGCCGCGGCGCCGACGGCAACGCCGCCACCTCGGGGTCGACGCTGAAGTCGTTCCACGCGGCGACCAGCTCCTGCACCTCCGCACGCCGGCCGAGACCCACCGAGACGCACAGGGTGTGCCCGTCGCGCACGGGGACGCGGTTGCACTGAGCACTCACGGCGATCGGCAGCGGTTCGAATCCCCCGGCGCCGACCGCGCCCAGGATCTTGGCCGGTTCGATCTCCAGCTTCTCCTCCTCGCCGGGGATGAACGGGATCACGTTGTCCAGCGCCGCGAGACCGGGCACACCGGGCCGCCCGGCTCCCGAGAGCGCCTGCAGCGTCACCACGTGCACCTGCTCCACGCCGAACGCGTCCACCAGCGGCTTGAGCGCGAGCACCAGACCGATGGTCGAGCAGTTGGGGTTGGTGACGATCGCACCGCGCGACGACCCGCCACCGAACGACTGCTCCGCCAGCAGCGCGAGGTGCGACGCGTTGACCTCCGGCACGATCAACGGCACACGTGGGTGCATGCGGTGGCTGGCTGCGTTCGACACCACGAACGCGCCTGACTCGGCGAAGGCCAGCTCCACGTCACGCGCGACCGACGACCCCAGCGCCGAGAACACCAACGGGCAGTCGGCTGCTCCCGCACCGGAGCCGGCCGGCTCGCACGGCAGCACTTCCAGGCGCGCCACGCGTGGGTCGAGCGGTTCGGGTTGCGCCCAGGCGACCGCGTCCCCGTAGGGCCTGCCGACCGAACGGGCCGACGCCATCACGGCGCTCAGCTCGAACCACGGGTGATCGCGCAGCATGCGCACCAGCACCTGGCCCACGCTCCCGGTGGCGCCCAGGATGCCCACGGGGATCTTGCTGCGTGAGGCCGTCATGGGCGCGACGATAACCCGGCACTCAGGCGAAGTCGCGACCGACCAGGGCGATGGCCTGCTTGACCAACCGGCGGCCGTGCTTCTGCTTGATCGGCGACCCCAGGAACCGCGCCAGGGCCGTGAGCAAGGCGGCCCGGCAGGAGGGTGAGGCGAGCGGCCACTCCTCTTCCACGGCCAGCGACGTCTTGATCAAGTGGGCCGAGAAGATCGGGTCGCGCAGGCCGTGATCGAGCAGCCGCTCGTGGACGTCGCCCCAGAAGGCGCCCGGGTCGGCGACGGACCAGGGCCCCAGGTCGAGTTCGCGATCCAGGAAGGCGGCGTTGCGACCGGTGAAGCAGGCCATCTGCAGCAGACCCTGGGGCCAGAGCGCCGGGAAGCGCGCACACAGGTGGCGCACGGCGTTGCCGAACGTGACGGCGTGGGTGAAGTCGAGCCAGCCCACGTTCTGGTTGACCGGGCGGTGGGTGTCTGCCTGGTACTGCATCTCGAAGTGCGCCAGGTGCCGCGCGCTCGTCTCCATCAGGGCGTCGTACAGGGTGTGGATGGTCGCGCCGGATGCGGCCGTCAGCACCGCGTCGAGGGCGCGCGAGACCGACGCACCGAACAGCCGGTCGGCGAGTTCACCGTCCGCAGCGGACGGCCCGTCGAAGCGGGTTGCGCCCTCGAGCGGCGGCATGCGTGCGAGCGAACCGGCGTAGTCACGGAAGTCGGGGATCAGGTCCTCGCGCGTCGTGAAGCACAGGCTGCGGGTGAGCGGCGGCAGCAGCCAGCGCTCCGCAGACGGGTCCCGCTCGATCCACTGCCCGGCCTTCAGGACCCAGATGGCCGAGTGCCCGAAGTCGTTGAAGTGGGCCAGGGCGGCTGACGCGAAGGACGGTTCCAGGTCGCTCCAGTGCAGGCCGTCGTCCAGGGCACGGCGCAGCATGCCCTCGGCCGCGGCCCGGTCCTCGTCCTCGATCGCCCGGGCGAAGGCCTCGGGCTCGAAGGCTTCGCCCGGTTCGGCGAACGGGTACGGCGGATGGCGCAAGGCGTCGTGGGAGATGTGGTCCACCGCCTCGGTCAGGCACACGAGCTGACGCTCCCAGTCGCCCTCCGCGCGCGCAGCCAGTGCCAGCCAGTCCGCGCTCGCGGCGTAGGCATGGGTCGTGCCGTACTCGAAGCGATCGTGCGACCACTCGAGCACGCCGCGCAGGCCGACCGACGGATCGAGTCCGTGTGCGTGCAGGCGTCCGAGTTCACGGGCAATGCGACCGTAGTCCTGCTCTTCGTACGCGATGCGCAGGCCCTTCAGCACGCGCGCCTCGATCTCGGCCGGCGGGGGATCGCTCACGTCCACCCACACGTCGCCGTCGCGCAGCTCCACCGGGTAGCTGCGCACATCGTCTCCGCCCAGCAGGCACTTGCCGTCGGCGAGCTGGAACTTCCAGTTGTGCCAGTTGCAGGTGAGCACGCACCCGGCGCCTTGACCGTCCGCGCCCTGACCGTCGGCACTCGCCCCGTCCTCGGCGCGACGCCCGGCCGCGACGCTCACCGACCCTTCCACCAGCGGGTAGCCCTCGTGCGGGCAGCGATTGTCGACGGCGTAGACCTGCGCGCCGTGCCTGAACAACGCGATCTGCCGGGGAGGGTCCTTGAACAACCGGGCCCCGCTCTCGAGTTCAGCCATTGCCGCTGCGCGCTTCCACACCATCCGCCCTGCTCCCGTTGCGAGCCCGTCGTGCCCCCGAGTTGTTAGCGATGGCATCGGCGTCGTCAAGCGAGGGGCCCCGCGCGGACGGCTTCGACGCCCCGATCGAGTGACCCATCGAGCCGCCGCGTGTAGCCTGGGGTCGGTGATCGACGCCGACGGCCGCGCCGGGAACGCAGATCGGATCGACCGTCAACACGCACAGATCGCCGCGCGTACACGATTCGGGAGGTGACGAGACGGGCATGTCGTCCACCAGGCACCCACGCGATCGACCCACGCAGCACGGCGGCCCCCGCGGCCGTGGCGCGCTCGTGGCGGGTGCGACCGGCGCGCTCCTGCTGGCCTGCCTGCTCTGGCTACTCTGGCAACAGGACGAGACGCCACCGCAACTTGCCGTCGAGGACGCCGTGGTTCCCGCGACCACGGCCGACCCACTGCCGCGGCTCGCCGATGCCGAGCCGGTCGAACTCCGCCTGCCCGCCCCGCCGCTGCCGGAAGTCGAGCAGGAGGCCGTGGCCCTCGACACGTTGCTCTCGTCGCGCGAGATGCTCATGAGCCTCGCGCAGGAGTCCAGCATGACGCTGGTCGTGATCGACGGCGAGGCGCGTCCCGTGGCCGATGCCCACGTGGCGATCTGGTCCGACGAACAGAGCATGCACGGCGGACTCGAGGGGCCCCTCGCGAACCACTTCACCAACGGCGCCGGGCGCTGCGAGGTCAGCTTCCCCCACCCTGGTGCATTCCTGATCGCGAGCCGCGAGGACCTGGGCACGTCCGGCCTCTGGTGGCCGGCGATGCTCATGCGCACGCGCACCGACGACGGCGAGGCCGTGGTCAGCCTGCGCCCCACGGTGACCCTGCGCGGTCGCGTGATCCACCACGACGGCACGCCGGCCCCGGGCGCCGCCGTCGACTTCCGCCGGCGGGCGTCCGGTGCGCAGGCCATCGCCCGCGCTCCCGGCACGATCGTGACCGACGCGGACGGACGCTTCACGTTGCCGTTGGATGCCGGCGCGCAACTCGCGGCCCGCGCCGAGCTGAACGGACTGATCAGCCCCGAGCTG
>JAJDEQ010000104.1 GCA_029259695.1 Planctomycetota bacterium | reverse complement strand
TGGACAGTGACCGAAAGAGTCGCGCCACGCAGACTGCCCCCCTGGGAAGGGAGGCAACGAAGTGGCGTGGGCCGCGCCAGGAGAGCCTCCAAGGCTCTCCTCATCGTCCAACAGGGCCTCGGCGGTTGACTCCAACTCCCTGGAAGCACAGCGGCATCCGGGCTCGGACCGGTCGGCCCGGCCCGACACCGGGCTGCGGCGTCGGGAACGGGACTCCGGCTAGCCTGGACTTCTCACCAGGTTCGTCGCGAGGTTGCGACTGAGCCTTCAGGGCAAGGAGACGCGGCACTTTCGACGCGGAGGCAGGGGGACACCCCGTCGAGCATCGAAGGGGCCGTTCGACGCAGCCCGGGAGGCTCAGGCGCAACCGCAGCAGAAGCTGGTGAGAGGTCCAGGCTAGTCGACGTGCGAGGGGCAGGAGCTCACGGTGACCACCGGATAGGTGGGCTTCTTCCCGGCCGTCGTGCACTCCAGGTAGACGTTCATCGTCTGGGCCGTGCCTCCGTCGCCGCCGGGGCACCCGTCGGGCGTGCGGCACTTCTCGGGAGCCAGCGGCGCCGTGTAGAGCACGCGGCACGTCATCTCGGGCTCACCGCCGAGCAGCGAGATCAGCATGGACGGTTGGATGCTCACCTGGGGCTCCTCGACGAAGACGCAGTCACAACCTGCGCACTCGCTCTCCACCATGACCTCGGCGTAGATCTTCCAGAGCATCGCGCCCCCCACCTGGATCGTGCCGGTGGCGGCGTGGCCGACGCTGGTGAAGTTCGTCTCGCGCGGTTCGGGCAGCGTGGCGAACCACGTCACCGCCCAGGCGGCCATGTCGCGCCCGCGGGCCAGGCGCCCCACGAGGCTCAACGGGGCGACGGGTGCGTGGGCGAAGGCCTGCGCGTGGTCGAGCCAGCGACCGAACGGCAGGTGCCCACCGGGCTCGACGGACGCCGACCCGGTGGCGACAACCGGTTGCAGGTCGGGGTTCTCGGTGGAACCGGCGACCGGCGTCGGCTCGGCCAACGACAACATCAAGGCTCCCAGCACCAGGCAACCGACGGCGCGCACGAGAGCAGGCAACACAGACAACTTCAGCATGACTCGACTTCCTGCGGGAGGCCGGGTGCGGGCGGCTCCGAATGCAGAGGGGATGCACGCGAAGCCTCATCCGGGCTTCGCCAACGAGACGAGGAACCCGACTCCCTCCAGCTCGTCGCTACCAGAAGCGAACGTCACGGTCTTCGTCGGACACCAATCGCCCGGAGCTGAAGACTTGATGCCTCGTTTCCGCGACAGCAAGACGCGCTCGCCGCGTCATTTGTCGGCGCGGCCGCGACAAGTGTGTTCAGCGTGTGTTCCGCCCAGCGCAACCGCCCAGCGCAACCGCCCAGCGAAACCGCCCAGCGAAACCGCCCCGCGCAACCGAACTATGCAGCCGACCAGCGCGACAGTTAGTGCACGTCCCGCTCAGCTGCAAGGGCGCTCGCGCGCTGCGGTCAGAGACCTTCTTCGCGCAGCATGATGCTGCGGCGGCGAGACCAGGAGTCTTCCCGCCCGAACGGGTCAGGACGACTGAAGCGCAGCAGCAGATCGTTCGGGACGAGCAGCAGCGCGCGACGCACCATGGGATCGTGGCGCGCGTCCTGGTGCGGCAGTTCCGGCAGGCCGTCGAAGCCCTCTTCGATGCAGGTGGCGATGTTGACGGCCGTCACGTGCCCGGCGCGCACGTCCACCTGACGCACGATGCGTCGCGAGCCGCGGCCCGAGAGCGTCACCACGACCTCGTGCCGGCCGGCGGGGACGTTCGCGCGCAGCAGGCGCACGCGACCCGGGAGCAACGACCAGCTGCGCGTGTCCACCGGCGTGAGAGCGCCCAGCATGATCTCGGTCAGGTAGCTGGCGATGAACGCGAGCGATTCCTGTCCGGCGTGATCCGAGTCCCCGGCGAGTTCGCGCCGCACGGCTTCGGCCGTGAGCAGACGGGGGATCATCTGGGTGATCGCCGCCGCCATGATGCGCGGCAACTCCCGCTCGTAGCGATCCATCAGGTTGGCGCGGACGTCGAGCACGGTCGATGGCTGATCGACGTCGCGACCGTCGAGCCGCACCTCGGCCCTGCTGTAGCGATCCGATCGCTCCACGAGCACCGGCATCTGGAGCAGGTGCAGTTGACCGTTGATCAGGATCGTGTACGACCCTTCGACGCGCACCGGCGCCTTGCCGTCCTGCACGGCCAGCAGGATCGTGCCTTCGCCCGCCCGCGGAGGCGACGCGAAGCCCGGGACACCCGCAGCGCGATAGGCATCCTCGGCGTCCCCGGGCTTGCGCGCGAACTCGAAGCACAACCCCGCCAGCGCCCAGGGCATGGCGGCCCCGCGGAAGGTGGAGGCGGCCGCGTCGTCCTGGAGCAGCAGGATCCGGGCGCGGCGCGCTTCGACCGCTGCACGTTCGGTGTCACCCAGCACGAGGAAGTTGATCATGTTCTCGATGTTGATCAACAGGCGCTCGCCCGGCGTCGTGCGGTAGTCGGTGGCGGTCAGCGAGAACAGGAAGTCCGCCAGGGAGGCCACCGGCTCGCGGCTGTAGTCGAGCGTCTCCATGCCCTGATCGACCGCAACGAGCAGGTTCGCCGAGCGCCGGTGCTGCCCGCGCGCCTGGAGCACCAGGGCCCGTTCGAGCAACAGCAGGTCCCGGTCGGCGAGGCCCTTGCGCCAGGCGACGTCGAGCAGGCGATCAGCCTCCCCGGGATCCCCGTCGTAGTAGGCGCGGTGGACGTTCTTGACCTTCTCGGTGTAGGTACTCCGGCAGCCGACCAGGAACGGCCCCGCCACCAGCAGGACCAGCCCCAACCGCAGCACCAGCCTCAACCGCAGCATCAGCCTCAACCGCAGCACCAGCCTCAACCGCCGTACCAGCCTCAACCGCCGTACCAGCCCCGACCGCCGTACCAGCCCCGACCGCGCCGGCACGAAGGCGCCGCCGAAACGGATCCTCCGCCGGCTCGTGTCCCCCCGCCTGGCCCCTGTCCATGTGGCCATCTGGCCTTCCGATCCGGCCGGCGGTCAGCCCTCGACCTTCTTGGTCACGGCGACCTCGTCCTGGAAGACGATGCGGCGCGTCGCCACATCGGTCACGCGCATGAACAGGAAGTACTGCACGCGGCGGGCATCGTTGGTCTTCTCGGCCGTGTCGCCGACCCGACCGTTGATGAAGTAGTGGATGCCGTACTCCTTGCCCAGCGCGGCGACGGTCTTGTCGTCCACCGAGTCGCCCAGGTCACGCAGACGCTCGGCCATGAGCGCATCGGCGGTGAGCTTGCTGTTGTCGATGACGTTGAAGCCGCCGTCCGCGACGAGGCGCGTCTCGACCGAGTTCAACAGGTTGTCGAGCGCCGAGCTGATGTGCTCGCTGGTGTCGTTGGCGATGCGCAGGATCGCGATGTTGGGTGTCTCGTCGCGCACGTCGCGCACGAACTCGCTGTTCGCAAAGCCCTCCATCCAATGGCCGAGCGCCAGCTCCAGGTCGGCGCGGTCGAGCCGCGTGGACATGGCCGGCAGGTCGATGCTGGGGTCGTCGGAGCCGCGGGAATACTCGGGTGAGCTGCAGGCCGTCAGGCACAGCATCAACGTTGCGACGAGAGCAGGTGTCGGGTTGCGCACGTGATCCTCCTTGGTCATGCCCAGACGGTAGGACGGGGACGAGGACAACGGAACGTGCCCGGTGCCCATCGCGTCCGCTCGTCACGGTCGTGCCACGCCTCAGCGCACATTCACGACCTCCTCGTTCGGTCGGCCCTGGATGTCGGCCAGGCAGGTCTCCGCCGCCCGGGCCGCTTCCTTGATCTCGTCGTCGCCGCCGCCGAGGTAGAGGCGGCCGTAGGCACCGAAGCTCATCACCTCGAGCAGACGCATGGGCGATGCCTTCTCGGCCTCGTTGGCGGCCAGCAGCGCGTAGCCGGCCGGGTGCGTCTCGAGGATGTAGAGCGACTGCCCCTTGAGGATGCAGTCACCGTGACGCATGCGGTTGATCAGCATGGTCTGGTAGGCCTCGGTGCCGGTGATGATCTCGCTGGTGACCACGCGCGGCGTCAGCCGGTCGGTCTCGACCATGCCCAGGTGATCGAGGATCGCCTCGCCCGCCGCCCGCACCTCACCCTGATCGAACGAGTGCACCTCCAGTGCGCCGAAGGCCCGCTCCACCACCTGCATCCCGGGCGTGACGTTGGCCGCCTTGAGGGCCACGTCGGTCACCCGGTTGATGGCGATCCCCGGCTCGATCTCCACGAACAGTGACGCCTGCTCCTCGACCGGCAGGTAGCCCCGGGCCACGGTCGCCAGGAACGAGGCGAGTTGGGGCTGCAGGACGTCGAGGTAGACGTAGGTCCTCAGGCTGATGGGGCGTTGGCTCACTGCGGCGAGCACTCCGGCACGGGGTCGGGAGGATGGGCCCTGGGGCGCCTGTGGGAGCCCCGAGCCTCGACTGGTTCATCGTATCAAGACGGCTATCATGGCCGCCCCCGCGCCTGGAGTCGACACAGGTGGGTCGAGGTCGACCAGGCATCGGGCCCGCTCTCCGGCGTCGCCGGCGGGGCGTGGCTCCCGAGCCGCCGGGAAGGGGCGCCGACGTGTCGCTCCCTACGACGTGCCGCGCACCGACGGTGCAACCGACCAGGAGATGTCCTTGAACCCGAGTCTGGCAGCCGCCCACCGAGAACGATTCATGACCGCCATGAACGGCGGCGCCGCCGTGTTCTGCACCGGGCCCGAGAAGGTGCGCAACCGCGACGTCCACTACCCGTTCCGGCCGGACTCCGACTTCTGGTACCTCACGGGCTTCGACGAGCCCGATGCGGTCGCGGTCCTGCGCCCCGATCACGACGAGGCACGCTACGTCCTGTTCGTCCGTCCCAAGGATCCGGAGATGGAGACCTGGCACGGCCGACGCGCCGGCGTGGAGGGCGCGGTGGAACGCTTCGGCGCCGACGCGGCCTACTCCATCGACGAACTCGACGAACACCTGCCCGATCTGCTCAAGGGCCAGGGCCGTCTGCACTACCGCACCGGTGACGACGCCGACTTCGACCGCAAGCTGCTCGGCTGGCTGCAACGCATGTACTCGCGCACGCGCGACGGCGTGACCGGCCCCACCGGCATCGTCGAACCCGGCACGCTGCTGCACGAGATGCGCCTGGTCAAGGACGCGGAGGAACTCGAGATCATGCGCCGCGCCGCGCGCATCACCGAGCAGGCGCACCGCGCAGCCATGAGCCATCTGCGTCCCGGGATCCACGAGTACGAGATCGAAGCCCTGGTCGACGGCACCTTCCGCCGCGAGGGAGGCTGGGGCCCCGGCTACCCCTCGATCTGCGCCGCGGGCGCCAACGCGACCGTGCTGCACTACACGACGAACGCCGAGCAGGTCCGGCCCCGTGACCTGATGCTGCTCGACGCCGGTTGCGAGATCGACGGCTACACCGCGGACGTGACCCGCTGCTTCCCCGCATCGGAGCGCTTCACGCCGGCCCAGGCCGACCTGTACCGCGTGGTGCTGGCCTCCGAGATCCACGCCATCGAACACGTCCGGCCGGGGCACACCTTCCACTCGGTCCACGACGAGGCGCTGCGCGTGCTGGTCGAGGGCATGCTCGACATCGGGCTGCTCAGCGGCAGCGTCGAGGAGAACCTCGAGTCGAAGGACTACCGCCGCTACTACATGCACCGCACCAGCCACTGGCTCGGACTCGACGTGCACGACGTCGGCTCGTACTACGACGACGACCAGAGCTCGCGGGTGCTCGAGCCGGGCATGGTGCTGACGATCGAACCCGGCCTCTACGTGGCCGAGGACGACGAGCAGGCCCCCGAGGCCTTCCGCGGCATCGGCATCCGCATCGAGGACGACGTGGCCGTCACCCCGGACGGGCACGAGGTGCTCACCGCCGGCATCCCCAAGACGATCGAGGAGATCGAGGCACTCGGCTGAGTCCCGCTCGCCGCGACGCGCAACCAGCGTGTGCCACGGCCGTCTCCCCCCGCTAGCCGCCACGAGGAACCGCACACCATGGCCCCGCAAGACCCCACGGCCGAGTCCTTCCCCGACCTGCTGGCCCGTCGCTCCGAGTTCCCGATCCTCGAGCACACGACCTACCTGATCAACCACTCGCTCGGCGCCATGCCGCGCAAGGTCTACGACAACCTGCGCGAGTACGCCGACATGTGGGCCACGCGCGGGATCCGCGCCTGGGCCGAGGGCTGGTGGGCCAGCCCCGTCGAGACCGGGAACCTGATCGCGCGCATCATCGACGCGCCGGCCGGCTCGGTGGTGATGCACCAGAACGTGTCGGTGATCCAGGGCTTCGTGGCGTCCTGCCTGGACTACTCGGGACCGCGCAACCGCATCGTCTACACCGACATGAACTTCCCCACCGTGATGTACGTGTGGGAGGCGCAACGCCGACACGGTGCCGAGATCGTCAGCGTCCCGTCCCGCGACGGCATCGGCGTGGAGACCGAGGACCTGCTGGCCGCCATCGACGAGCGCACGCTGCTCGTGCCCATCTCGCACGTGTTGTTCCAGACCGGCTACCGTCAGGACCTGGAAGCGATCGTGGCCCGCGCTCACGAGGTGGGCGCCATGGTCATGGCCGATTGCTACCAGTCCACGGGCACCGTCCCGTTCAGCGTGACCGAGCTCGGCCTCGACATGGTCTGCGGCGGGTCGGTCAAGTGGCTCTGTGGCGGGCCCGGCGCCGGTTACCTGTACGTGCGGCCCGAGCTGCGCGACACGCTGGAGCCGGGACTCACGGGCTGGATGGCCCACGCCGAACCGTTCGCCTTCGAGCCCGGCCCCCAGCGCTACGCAGACGATGCCACCCGGCTGCTGCACGGTTCGCCGGCGGTGCCCGCCCTGTACGCCGCCCGCGCCGGATACGAGATCATCGGCGACGTCGGCGTCGAGCGGATCCGCGAGAAGAGCGTGGTGCAGACCGAGCGTTTCCTGGCACGAGCGGACGAGCGCGGACTGACCACGCGCTCACCGCGCGACCCCGCCCGGCGCGGCGGCACCGTGACCCTCGCCGTCGAGCAGGCGCCCGCCGTGGTCAAGGCCCTCGCCGAACGAGAGATCCTGGTGGACTGTCGCCCGAACGTGGGTCTGCGCATCTCGCCCCACTTCTATACGACAAACGACGAACTCGACGCGTGCCTCGACGCCGTGGTCGAGATCGTCGAGACGGGCGCGTGGAAGGCCCACGCGACGCAGGCCTCGGCGTACTAGCCGCACCCGGTCCGGTCGCGAGCCACACCTGACCCGGTCGCGTCGAGCCGCCCCCGCTCGGCGATCTGTCGCGGCACCTCGCTCTTGATTGCGCCATTCGTCCGACGTGCTGTAACGTGACCCGACGCGGCCCGATCGGTCGCGACACACTCCTCCACGTGGCGACGACGGATACCGGTGAGCGACGAGCACCCCATTTCCTACTCCGACTACCTGCGGGTCCCGACGCTGCTCGAACAGCAGCACTGTCGTGTCTCGCCCCCGGCGCACGACGAGCTGCAGTTCATCGTCGTGCACCAGGTGTACGAGTTGTGGTTCCGGCTCATCCTGCACGAGCTGGACACCGTCGACGCCGCGCTGCAGACGGGCGGGGACGCCGACGTCCGCACGGCCACGCGGCTGCTGCGCCGCGTCGAGACGATCCTCAAGGTGCTCGTGGGACAGATCCACGTGCTCGAGACCATGCGCCCGGTGGAGTTCCTCGCCTTCCGCTACGAACTCAACCCGGCCAGCGGGTTCCAGTCGGTGCAGTTCCGCGAGGTCGAGTGCCTGCTGGGACTCAAGAGCGCCGTATTGATGGAACTCGTGGGCGACGACCCGCGCATCGACGTGCTGCGCCGGCGGTTCGAGGCGCCGAGCCTGGCCGACCGCCTCTACGCCATGCTGCGGGAGCGCGGCTTCGATGTCAGCGCCCCCGACCCGGAGCGGGACGACGAGACCCGCCGGCGCACGCTCGACGCGCTGTGCGACATCTACCAGCAACCCGACGAACACGCCGGCCTGTACGACCTGTGCGAGACACTGGTCGACATCGACGAGCAGATCATCCTCTGGCGCCGACACCACGTGATGATGGTCGAGCGCCAGATCGGAGCCAAGCGCGGCACGGGCGCCGGCAGCACCGGACACCTCGACGGCATCCGCTACCTGCGCACCACGCTCGACAAGCAGGCACTCCCCGATCTCTGGGCCGTCCGCACGCAGCTCGTGCGCGTCGAGGAGAGCGAGCCGTGACCCACCCGATCCCTCGCAGACGCCACGGCGGAGTTCGCCACTCATGACCCAACCCCGGGTCTCGTTCCCCGACCGGTTCAACCTCGCCCACTACCTGCTCGAGCACAACATCGAGGCGGGCCGCGACGACAAGCTCGCCCTTCGCTGGCGCGACGAGGAACACACCTACGGCGACGTGTCGATCGCCTCCGGCCGCCTGGGGCGAGCCTTCCTCGACCTGGGTCTGCGGCCCGAGGAGCGCGTCCTGATCGTGCTGCCCGATCGCCCGGCCTGGGTGCACGCGTGGTTCGCCACGCTCAAGTGCGGCGCGGTCTTCACCGCCGTCAACACGATCCTGACCAAGGAGGACTACGCGTACTACCTCGACTACACGCGCGCCTCTGTCGCGGTCGTGGACGAGGAGCTGGCACCGATGTTCGCCGAACTCGCCAAGACCCGCGCACACTTGCGCGCGGTGGTGGTCGCCGGCGGCCAGACCAGTTGGAGCCGGCCCCAGCTCGCCAACGGTCAGTACGCCATGATCGACCTGATCGAAGGCGCGCCCGACGAAGGCGGTGTCTACCCGACCCACCGGCACGACATCGCCGGGTGGCTATTCACCTCCGGCAGCACCGGCAAGCCCAAGGGCGTGGTCCACTTCCACGAGGACTTCGCCTTCAACATCGAGATGTACGCCAAGGGCGTGCTCGGCATCACTGCCGACGACATCACGGCGTCCGTCCCCAAGCTGTTCTTCGGCTACGCCACCGGCAACAACCTCATGTTCCCCTTCGCCGTGGGCGGCTCGACGGTGCTGTTCGACGAACGCAGCACGCCCGAGAAGATGTTCGAAGTCATCGACACCTACCGCCCCACGATCCTCACCTCGGTGCCCACCATGATCGGGCGCATGCTCGAGCTGGACGCCGAGCAGGGCGCCGAGTTCGAGAACGAGCTGGGCGAAGCCGCCACGTCGCACCCCGGTGCCTTCGACCTGTCGAGCCTGCGGCTGGTGACCTCGGCCGGCGAGAAGCTGCCCGAGATCCTGCACGAGCGCTGGCTCGAGCGCTTCGGGGTCGAGATCCTCGACGGCATCGGCAGCGCCGAGCTGTTCCACGTCCACATCAGCAACCGGCCCGGCGCCACCCGCCCGGGCAGTCTGGGCCAGGCCGTGCCGGGCTACGACTGCCGCGTGGTGGACGAGGCCGGCAACCAGGTCCCCACCGGCGACGTGGGTCGCCTGCACGTGCGCGGCGAATCGGCCGGGCTCTGCTACTGGCAGGATCACGCCAAGAGCAAGCAGACCTTCGCGGGCGACCTCGTGATCACCGGCGACATGTTCCGCGTGGACGAGGACGGCTACTTCTTCTACGAAGGCCGGGCGGACGAACTGCTCAAGGTGGGCGGTGTCTGGGTGGCTCCGCACGAGATCGAGGAGTGCCTGCTCGAGCACGAGCTCGTGGAGCAGGCGGCCGTCGTGGGCTGGCAGGATGGCGACAGCCTGGTGAAGCCCAAGGCCTTCGTGGTGCTCGCCGACGGTCAGGGCTCGGCCGACGACCTCACCAGCGTGCTCCAGGAATGGGTCAAGCAACGCCTGGCGCCCTACAAGTACCCGCGCTTCGTGGAGTTCCTGGACGACCTGCCCAAGAACGACCGGGGCAAGGTCGACCGCCGCGCGCTCAAGCTGCGCCAGTCGGCTCCCGCCACGTGACCGACCTGGCCAAGCTCGCCTGGCCCGATGTGCGGCGACTCCTGGACCAGGGCTGCGCGGCGATCCTGCCGGTGGGTTCCACCGAGGCCCACGGCCCGCACCTGCCGCTCGACACCGACGTGACGATCTCGATCGGCATGGCGCGGCGCGCCGCCGACCAGTTGAGCCAGACCGGACGGGCGTGCGTGGTGCTGCCTGCCGTCAACTACTCGGTGACCGACTTCGCCGGGGCCTTTCCCGGCTCGCTCTCCCTGCCCCGCACCACGGCCGAGGCCCACCTGGCCGGAATCCTGGGGGCCGCCGTAGGCACAGGCTTCGCGCCCGTCGCCGTGGCCAACGCGCATCTCGAACCGGAGCACATCGCCTCGATTCGCAGCGCCATCGAGAGCGTGCACGCACACACCGGCGCCGAGGTCGTGTTCCCCGACGTCACCCGACGACGCCTCGCCGAACGACTCACCGACGAGTTCCGCAGCGGGGCCTGCCACGCCGGGAGCTACGAGTCGTCGCTGGTGCTCGCCGACGACCCCGAAGCCGTCAAGGACGACGTGCGCCGCGACCTGCCCGAGGTGCCGATCAGCCTCGTCGATGCGATCCGCGCCGGTCAGACCGACTTCCTGCAGGCCGGCGGCACCCAGGCCTACTTCGGCCGCCCCGCCGACGCGACCGAGGACGAGGGACGCAAGACCTTCGCGATCCTGGCGACCCTGCTGGTCGAAGCGATCCAGGCCGCCGGCTCACCCTGACGCGCGGCGCCCAGGACTGAGGGGCCCAGCGCCGAGGGACCCAGCGCCGAGGGGCTCAGGGGATGTGCGTGGCCGTCTGGAACAGGTAGGCCCGTCCCGCCTCGGTCTTCTCGGCGTCGACCTGCGCAGCGTCCGTCGCGATGCTGTGACCGTTCGCTCCGGCCAGGATGTCGAGCCGATCGGGATCGCTGATCGACCCCACGGCCACCGACCAACCCAGTCGGTCGCGGCCACCGTCGCCGCCGAAGGTGCGCAGCACCCGCGGCCAGGCATGGTGGGCAGGCGGCAAGCCGAGCAGGTACACGCGCCCCGAGTCGGCCAGTGAGAGCTGCTCGCCGGCGAGCCCACAGACCGCTTCGTGGTCCGCCCGATCATGATCGGTGCCGGGCGCGCCCACGACGAGGTCCGGCGTGCCGACGGCGTCCACTGACATGCCGACGCTCGCCAACGACCAACCCACGTAGGCGTGCCCCACGTTCAGGCGCACGAGATCCTGGGGGACGTAGGGCTGGTGACCGCCATAGTAGAGGCGTGTGGCCAGCGTCACGCCGGGCCCGACGTCACCGCGGTAGACGTAGATGCCACCGATGTCCTCGTGCGCCGGAGAGCGGTCGTAGTAGGGAGCCCCGACCGCCAGTTCGTTGCGACCGTCGCCGTTGAGGTCCCCCAAGGAGGCGACCGAGTACCCGAACAGGTCGTGGTCACCCTCGGGGTTGAAGCTGCTCAACTCGTACAGCGCGGACGGCGCCGGAGACCAGGTGAAGACCTGTGCGTATCCGGGGCCGTAGGTCTCGAAGGTGAACGCGGCCTTGGACGAGGCCTGGATCGCGCCCACGAGGATCTCGTCGCCACGCATGCCGTTCAGGTCGCCCACGTTGGCGATCGACCAGCCGAAGCGGTCGCGGCTCTCACGCCCGACGTACATCACCTCCGCGGTTCCGGCGGACTGGCGCACGCTCGTGGACTGCTGGGACTGCTGAGCCCCCCGGCCCTCCGGACCCGCGCCCAGGCCACGCCGTCCCCGGCCGCCGGCACTCGCCAGGTCAGGGAGCATGGCGTTGCGGGTCGCGGCGTGCGCCACGGCAGTCTGCAGACTGGAGGCCTGCTGATTGAGGAAGGCATACACACGGCCCTCGCGCAGTGCCTCCGGGTCGGCCGGCGCGCCCACGAGCAGGTCGGGGTGCGTGTCACCGTCCAGATCGGCCAGGGCGAGTGACGCCCCCAGGCGGTCCGCCTCGAGCCCGGTGATGATCACGCGCGCATCCTCGGGGCCCCACAACACCTTTGTCGGCTCACCGTTCGCCGCGGCGACCTGCTGCGCCGTGCGGTAGTCCTCTCCGAAGAACAGGAACACGCCGCCCTGCGCGGCCAGCGGTTGCTGCGGGTCCTTCCAGCCGGGCACGCCGATCGCCAGATCGTCCAGGCCGCCGCCGTCGATGTCGCCAAGCGACAACACCGCGGGGCGCTCGCCCTTCGCATCGACCGCGAAGCCGGTGAACTTCGCCACCATGGACGACGCACCTCCGACACGGTCGTAGAGCCAGACGTCGACGGGCAAGGTGCCGTTGACACCCCCACCGATCAACACGTCGGGGCGACCGTCGGCGTTCCAGTCGCCACCCAGTTCCACCGTCATGCCGAGGTGGTCGTTCTGCTCCTCGCCCTCGAAGATCGCCTGCGCGCCGCAGCCGAACACATCGGGCGCACTGGCGGTGGGACCGGGCGATGCCGGTGTACCGCCACCCACCTGGAACAAGCCCCAGGACAATGCGACGAGACGGATGATCTCCAAGGTACGAACCCCCATGCGTGTGCGGTCCAACGTTGCGAAGCCAGCGTGGTGAAGAGTCAGCGTGGTGAAACTCGGCGTCGAAAGACTCGGCGTCGTATGGACATCAACGTCGCCGTGCGACTCGGCCGGGAGAAGGTCGTGCGCCGCCGACTCACGTAACGCCTCGAGTTCGTAGAAATCAGGTTGTTGCCGGAACCTGCCGGCACCGCCCCACGAACCCACAGTGGCGCTCGGCATCTCCTTGGCCGATACGAACCACGGAATCTAACACGATTCCTGCAATCCGGGTGCACGACGGGCGGTCCATCCCGCGACCGGATGCGGCTCAGGACCGGCGCCAGGGCCTCACACGACCGTGCCGTCGGGGACGATCGCATTCTTGGGGACGATCACCAGCCCCTCGCGAATGAAGTAGCAGTCGCCGTCCGCCTCCTGCACCCCCTTCTCGTTCACCAGGGCCACGTCGCGTCCCACGCGCGCGCCCTTGTCGAGGATCGCTCGGCGGATCACCGTGCCATCACCCACGCCCAACGGCGGCACGTTGCGTGCGCGCTGCGCCGCCCGCTCGGTCTCGGTCTCGTACAGGTCGTTGCCCATGAGCAGCGCGCCCTCCATCTCGACCTGGTCGCCGATGCGCGAGCGGATGCCGACCACCGAGTCCTTGATGCGCGAGCGGCCGATCACACAACCCTCGGCGATCAGGGAACTCTGCACGTCGCACTGCTCGATGCGCGTCGCCGACAGGTAGCGCGGCCGGGTGTAGAGCGGGAAGTCGGGGTCGTACAGGGAGAACTGCCCGTCCTGCGTCAGCGCGATGTTGGCTCGATAGAAGGCGGAGATGGTGCCGATGTCCTCCCAGTACCCGTGGAAGAAGTGCACCGCCACGCGGCACCGGTCGAGCGCGGCCGGGATGATCTCCTTGCCGAAGTCGTGCGACTCGGGGTTCGCCTCGAGCAGTTCCGTCAGCACGTGGGGCGTGAACACGTAGATGCCCATCGAGGCCAGGAACGGGGCGCCCGGCGCCTGACCTCCGGCCACCGACTTGGCGGGATCGACGCGCATGGCTTCCAGGTCGTCGCCCGTCGGCTTCTCGGCGAAACGGGTGACGAACCCGTTCTCGTCACAGTGCAGCAGGCCGAACGACGACGCGTGGTCCTGGGCGACCGGGCAGACCGAGATGGTGATGTCGGCGTTGGCCTCGTCGTGCCGCTCCAGGAAGCGCTGGTAGTTCATGCGGTACAGGTGGTCGCCCGCGAGGATCAGCACGCGCCGCGTGCGACCGTCGATCACGTGGTGCAGCGAGCGCCGCACCGCGTCGGCCGTGCCCTGGAACCAGTCGCGGTTGGACATGGTCTGTTCGGCCGCCAGCACCTGGACGCCCGAGTTGGCGGCCAGGGCGCCGAAGTGATAGCACTGCGCGATGTGCCGGTTGAGCGACGCACTGTTGAACTGCGTCAGCACGAACAGCTTCGTGATCCCCGAGTTGAGGCAGTTCGACATGGGGATGTCGATCAGCCGCGCGCGCCCGGCGACCGGAACGGCCGGCTTGGCGCGGTCCCGCGTGAGGGGGTACAGGCGCGTCCCCTGCCCTCCGCCCATGATCACCGCCACCACGTCCTTCATGCGCGCCCGCTCCTCGAATGGCCGTTCGTGTGGCTGGTTGCGCACGACCTCGCCTGCCACCGTGCACCCGTCGAGCGCGGCGCGTGCCAACGCGGTCCGCCCGATTCCACGGGGCTGAGTGTAACCGAGCCCCGACGGACCTCACAGCCGGCGCACCGGGCGACGGCCGTCCGGCGTCCCCACCCGACCGCCGCGCAGGGCCGGCCACGATCGGGCGACGGGACGTGTCCCGCGGACCGCGCGCGCCGACCTACGGGGTCCAGTCCGCCACGAACACGTTGGTGTCACCCTCGACGGCGTTGAAGCGATTGCTGGCGAAGGCGAGCCTCCGTCCGCTCCACGAGAACATCGGAAAGCCGTCGAACGACTCGTCGTTGTGGGTGACGCGCTGCGGGTTGCCGCCGTCGAGATCCATCATCCAGATGTCGAAGATCCGGCCGCGCGGGTCGTTCATGTTGCTCGAGAACAGGATCGCATCGCTGCCGGCCGTGAAGTACGGGGCGAAGTTGGCGCGCCCGTTGTCCGTGAGCTGGCGCGGGTCGGAGCCGTCCGCGTCGGCGACGAAGATCTCCATCTTCGACGGCCGCACGAGGCCCCGACGCAGCAGGGCGAAGTAGGCCTGCTCCTCCTCCGGCGTGTCGAAACGGCTGGCGCGCCAGACGAGCTTCGTGCCGTCGGGGCTGAGGAACGCGCCCCCGTCGTAACCGGTCCCGAAGGTGAGCTGGCGCAGGTTGCCGCCCTCGGCATCCATGGTCCACAGCTCGAGGTCGCCGCTGCGGATCGACGTGAACACGATGCGCCCGTCCGGGTGCACGGTGGCCTCGGCGTCGTAGCCCGGCATGTTGGTGATGTTGCGCCGGTCGCCGCCCTGCAGGTCGGCGGTGTAGATGTCGTAGCCCGCGTAGAGCGGCCACACGTAACCCTGACTGCGGTCGGGTTCGGGCGGGCAATCGGGGCCCGCGGCGTGGGTCGACGCGTAGAGCACGCGCTCGTCGCCCGGCAGGAAGAAGGCGCAGGTCGTGCGACCTTCGCTGGTGATCTGGCGCGACTCGCCCGTCTCCACGTCCATGATGAAGATCTGGTCGCACTCCAGGTCGCCGCGCTTCGACTGCAGGATCAACATGCTGTCGTCGAACGACCAGTACGCCTCGGCGTTCTGACCGCCGAAGGTGAGTTGCCGCACGTTGCTCAGGTGGTCTTCGCCGGGCAGCGTGCGATCCACGAACACCGCCGCGGCTCCGTGGCCCACCTCGCGGACCCCGTCCGTCACACGCAACGCCGCGTCCTCGGCAGCTTGCGCCGCGTCCTCGGCCACGTGCAGCGCGCCCTCGGCAGCGTGCAGCGGGGCCTCGGCCTGCCCCCCCGGCTCGGCCGGGAGTGTCTGGACGTCGGTCACGCCGTCGTCGCTGTGGCAGGCCGTCGTGGCCAGCACGGGCAGCAGCAACGTGCTGCAGACGACGCGCGTGAGCATCCGCTGCCCCGCGAGGCGGCGGCTCACGCTCCGTCCTCCTGCGGCGTGCTCGACGACGCCGGTTCCCAGGAACGCGTCGGGCGCCCCGAGTAGTAGGAGTGACCACGCCAGGCCGGCTTCTCGTCGGGCGCGGTGGTGACGATCAGGTCGCCCACGACCGAGGCCTGGCAACTGAGCCGGCGACCCGGTTGGGGCGGCCCCTTCGGACGCCAGAAGTGCATCCCGCGCGACTGCAGGAAGCTGCTCTCCCGCTTGCCGGCGGGCGAGAGGTGCTCGGGCTCGTCGACAACCACGGCGCACGTGCCGCAGAAGCCCTTGGAGTGACACGAGAGCACGCCTCCCAGGACCGGGTAGGGATCGATGCCCGAGTCCAGGCAAGCCTGCCTCAGGTTGGTCCCGTCGGTCACCCGGACGGTGACGTTCTCGTTGCGAAAGTGAACGCGATGTTGCTTGGCCATGACCGGGCGAAGTTATCGGGCGAGCGGGGCAGGGTCAACGCCAGCGGAAGCCCAGGCGGGCCCGCTCGACCTCGTCCACGCGGCCGCAGAGCTCCGCGAAGGCTGCGTATGCGTCCGGCTCGATGACGCAGGGCGCCAGCAGAACCTCCCGGATGATGGCCACCCGGCTGTCTTCCCGGACGACCGCCAGGCGGAAACGGCCGCTGGGGAACTCCAGCTCGACGTCGTTGGGGCCGAGCGCCAGCTCCAGGCCGTCGGGCAGGGTCATGCGGGTGCGCGTGCGGTGGATCCACGGCTGGGCCAGCAGGAACGGGAGCCGGCGCTCACCCTCGTCGGCGAAACTGGCCCCCATGCTGGCCGTGGGCAGCGGCAGGCTGGCACTGCCGTCGGCCGCCACGAAGACCGGGATGCGCCCGGTGAGCCGGAGGCGCAGCGGCTCGTCATCGCTGTCCTCGCCCAGGAACTCGATGCCGGTGACGTCCATGCGCGGCAGGGCCTGTCCCGCGATGTAGCGCGACCACGCCGTGCGCGTCGCCTGGGGTTGCTCCCGCAGCCACTCCTTGATGGTGAAGCCCACGCCGCCGATCCAGCCCACGGCCAGGTCCACATCCGCGCTGCCGTCCGAGGCCACGGCGAGATCGAGATCGTAGGTCTGCGACGGCACCCCGGCGCGCTCGCCGTAGCGATCGGCGAGGGCCAGTTCGGGCGTCGTCACCTGCTCGCCGGTGCTGGCCACGATGGCGGGCGCGCCGGGTGCGTTGCCCAGCATCCGGCCGTAGGGCATGGTGCTCACGCCCAACTCGCACCAGGCCGGCGGACCGTCGTCCGGCCGCACGCGCAGCAGCAGCCGCTGCGACCAGTAGTCGTCGGTGAGGAAGGGCGGGTCGGGTTCGGGATCGCCGTCCGGTGCGTAGGCCCGGGCCCACACCAGGTCGCGCCCGATCCCGACCGCCTCGAGCAGCGCCGCGTACAGCAGGCTGGCGTTGCCCTCGCGCCCGATCAGCGTCTCGTGCGCCGGCACCAGCGCGGTGCTGCGTTGATCGAGGTGCTGGTTGACGAAGCGGTGCAGCGCACGCGCCTGATCCTGTTGCCCGTCGATTCCCTGCGTGGCGTCGGCGGCGGCGGCGCGCAGTTCGGGGGTCAGCCAGGTGGCCGGTCCCACGGCGTAGCCCAACAGCGCCGCCACGGCCTCGGGATCGCGGTCCGCGCCGAACTCGACCCAGGGCACGTACCAGCGACGCGGCGGTGCGCCCGGCTCGGGCAGCACCCGCGGCTCTCCGCGCAGCTCGAACACGTGCACGATCGCGTCGCCGTCAGCGTGCGTCTCGTGCAGGCCCGTGAAGCGTTCCATCTCGAGACGCAGGTCGAGCGACTTGGGGATCGAGACCACGTAGCGACTGATGTGGAAGGGTTCCTGGTCGGACGCGAAGAACCAGCTGCCCAGGCGCACCAGACCGTCGCCGGGCGGACGCGCCACGGTGCGCGACAGCGTCTCCACGAAGTCGCCCGGTTCGAGGTTGGGCATCACGAACTCGCCCGTGTCGACCGGCTCGTAGGTGCTGCCGTCGGCCTTGATCGTGCGCACCATGAGCACCTCGCCCGGGACGCGCAGGGTGCCCTTGCGCTCGCAGGCTTCCAGGTCGCGCACCTGGAACAGCTCGTGTGTGCGCGTCTCGAAGCTGCCGTCGGGGAAGACGACGACCACGGCTTCGTCGAGCAGCCGCACCACCGAGTCGCGGTACGGCGTGGGGTCGTAGTGCGCGCGCACCTCGGCCGCGTCGAGGCCGAAGCGCGCGGCGAGGGCGCCGCTGCCGCCGGCGTCCGCCACGTGCCGCGGACTGCCGTCGACGGCGGCACGCGCATCCAGCGGCCCGTCGGCCAGCAGGCTCGCGACGCGCTCACGCACCGGCCGGCGTGCCGGCGACAGCGCCAACGCCGCCTGCAGCCGGGCCAGCTCCGTCTCCCGATCCCCGGCGAGGTGCGCCAGGTCCGCCAGGCCCACGTGCGGCGATTCCCAGCGGGGGAAGCGTTCCACCAGGCCCTCGAACAGCGCTCGGGCCTCGTCGCGCCGATCGACGCTGGCCAGGAACCCCGCCAACTGCACCTGCAGCGACGTGTCGTCCTCGTCGCGAGCCACGGCCTCGCGCAGCAACGCCTCGGCCCGGGGCACGTCGCCCAACATGCTCACCCGATCGGCCAGGGCCGCCAGGGCCCGCGGCGACGGCCCGGTGGCCCGCAGCGCGCGCTCCTCGGTGTCGGCGGCCAGCCTGGCCCGGCCGATCGACTGCTGGAACGCGCTCCATTGGCGCAGCACGGCCGGCGCGCGGGGCGCGGCAGCCAGGGCCTCGAGCAGCGCCGCCTCGGCGCGCGCCTCCCAGCCCAGCGTGCGGTAGACGTCGCGCAGCCCCAGCTGACGGCGCCAACCGTCGGCTGCATCCGGATCGAGATGGGACTCGAGCAGGGCCAGTGCCTCCTCGGGCCGGTCCTCGGCCACGAGCACCTGCACCAGTTGGACCGTGGCCCCGAAGTGATCGGGCCAGGCGGCCAGCACCTGTTCGCCGAGCATGCGCGCCCGCGTTCGCCGCCAGCCCCCGGGCAACTGCCAGGCACCCTCCGTGAGTCGCGCCAACAACGCCCGCAGACCGACCCGCCCCGGATTGTCGGCCACGACCCGCTCGAGCAGCGACAGTGCCTCGGGATCGCGGCCCTCGAGCACGAGCAGGCGCGCCCGCAGGGCCTCGGCATCCGGACCCGGGTCGGACAACGCGGCGAGCACATCGACAGCTCGCGGACCGGGGTCGCGCGGGAGCACGCGCAGGCGCAACTCGAACGCCGGCCCGACGTCGAGACTGGCCTTCACCACCAGCAGGTTGGTCCCCGGCGCGAGCGTGACGGGGATCACGTCCCGCGCACTGCGCGGCGCGGACACCATGTCCACCCAGGTGATGTCGCCGCCGTTGAGACACCAGGCCCAGGATCGGTCGCCGCGGCGCTGCGCCTGCCCGCCGGCGTGCACGCTGTCCAGTTCGAGCCAGGCCCGCCCACCGGCGCCCCCATCGATCTCCGCCGCGACGAGTACCCAGCCCGTCTCGGGGTGGACCGCCTCGACCGGCCGGATGCCGGGCCGCGTGTTGGGGCGCGGGGCGGAGCGCCAACGCACTTCGCCCCACGGGCTGGCGTGTGACTCGTCGAAGCGCGGGTCGCGCATCAGGTCCTGGTCGTGACGCAGGCCGGCGGGATTGCCCCGCGGGCCGAGCGGGCCCAACACGCGGTACGCCCCGTGGAAGCCCGGGAACCGGTCGCGGCCCAACTGCTCCACCGGCGCGCGGCGCACGGCCAGCAGGCCCTGGGACAGGACCAGTGCGCGCTGCGCTGCCGGCGTCCACGACGCCGACGGATCCAGGGCCAGCACACGTTCGATCACGGGCTCGGGATCGGCCAGCCGTTCGAGCGAGGACATGACCAGGGTCAGGCTTGCGTCGGCGAGCGGGTGCTCCGGCTCGGTCTCGAGCAGGCGCAGCCAGTCGCCCGCGGCGCCGTCGTAGTCGCTGCGCACCATCAGCGGGTGGTCCACCAGCAGACGGGCAGCCGCCTCGACCCCGGTCTGGGCCCGAGCCGGGACCGACCCGGCGCCGATCAGCACCCAGGCCAACGACAGGGCGCACAACACGTTGCTCGTCATCGCGGGTCCCCTGTGCCGGCGCCCACGCTGTCGGGTTCGGCCCCGTCGGGCTCGGCACCGTCGGGCTCGGCACCGTCGGGTTCGGCGTCGGTGTTGAACTCGAGCTCGGGCACCAGCACCAGGATGCGGTCCTCCTCGCGGCGCACCGCTTGCAGCGCGTTGCGGAAGTCGGCGTAGCGCTCCCGCTCGACACGCTGCACGGCGATCTCGAAGCGGCGGCGCACGTCCACGCCCGCGTCGGTGAGCCGCACCGTCTGCTCGTAACGCACGAGGTCCGGGGTCTCGATCAGCACGTCCGCGGGCACGTCCGCCACGCGGAAGCCCGGTGGCAGCACCCAGCGAATCGTCGTCTCGTAGGCCAGCGGCCGGTCGAGCACCAGGTCGAAGCGGCGCTCCTCGGGCAACTCGGTCGCGAGACCTTCCAGGCCCAGGTCGTCGAAGCCGACCCGCAGCGTGCGCTCGTCGCCCGTCGACGGCCACATGCCCGCGGCCCGGAAGCGCGCGCGGATCCAGGCCGGCTCGGTGATGTCCACCAGGTCCGAGGTCTCGGCGCTCTCCATCGTGACGTTGCCGAACGCATCACGCAGTTCGGCGGCCAGGTTCACCGCCAGGTCACCCTGCTCGCCACCGTACCGGCGCCGCAGGCGCACGCCGTACTGACCGGTGCTGTCGTCGAGGAAGTCGACGTCCGCGTGGCCGGCCGGGTCGAGCGCGACGGTGTAGCTCCGACGCAAGGCGTTCTCGCTCGGCGCGGCATAGGTGATCTGCCGCAGTTCGCCGCCGTCGGGGGTCACGTGCAGCACGCGCGCACCCTGGTCGTCGTGGCGCAGGTACTCGATCGGGTTGAGGTCCGCGGTGGCGTCCAGGTAGTAGCCGGGGCGTTCGTCGGTCGGTTGCACGTAGGCGATGCAGTGGTTGAAGTGACCCACCATGGCGGCGTCGAGGGGCTCGTCGCTGCGGTACGCCTCGGCCTTGATCAGCACCGGCACCGCCTCGACGCCGATCTCGGCCAGGAGCTGGCGCAACAGGATCGACTTGTCCTTGCAGTCGCCGAAGCGTCGCTCGAAGATCGTCGCGGCGCTGAACGGCTCGTAGCCGTGGGTGCCGAAGGCCCAGGCGTTGTAGCGGATCTCCTGGCCCACGAAGCGCGCGATGGCCGCGACGCGCTCGTCCTCGGTGGCCAGCCCCTGCGTGACTTCGGCCACCTTGGCCCGCATCTCCGGCGTGGTCACGAACTCCTTCTCGATCAGGCTCCACCACCAGCCGGCGAAGGCGTTCCAGTCGGGATAGGTCGTCACGTCCACCACGGGCACGATCTCGGGCGGGCGGGGCATGGCCGTCTCGATCGGCGGACGCGGCAGGTCGGTCGCGACCCAGCGGCGCACGCGCAACCCCTGGGCGTCGACGGACTCGCTGGCCACCACCCGCTCGGCGTTGCGCGTCGCGACGTACAGCGGCACGTCGGCGGGTGAGAGCACGATCAGCTCCGAGCGACGGGTCGGCACGAGCGGGTCCGGACGGGCGGGCTGGAACGCGTGCCGCATGCCGAAGTACTCGCCGAACACGTCCGGGCGACGCTCGTCGACGCGATACTCCACGTCGACCAGATCGCCGGGCGCCAGCGCGGGCAGGTCGAAGAAACGGCTGCCGGACCGCGGTCGGCCCGCCGGCGCGCGCTCGTAGCTGCCGTCCGGGTGCACGACGCGCACGTTGTCGATCTGCACGTCGGCGCCGGGGGGCGCGGCGATGCCGTAGGTGTCCAGCTGCTTCACGCCGCCCTGGTGCAGGACGTGGAACAGGACGTGCTCGTAGCGGTGCTCGGTGCCGTCGGGCTGCACCCGCACCACGACCGTGCGCTCCAGCACTTCCAGGGCTTCGTTGGCGTCGCCGGACGGCGGAGCGGCGGCGGCCATGTCCAGGTAGTCGAGTGCGTCCCAGCGGTAGGGCTGCTCGAAACCCGACGGGTCCGAGTGGGTCAGCAGGGCCAGCCGCCGGCGCACCGGATCGTCGCCGGGGTCGAGGCGCGCGGCCTCGTTCAGGTGATGCAGCGTGGCCTCGTAGTCGCCGTCACGTTCGGCCTGCCGCGCCAGCGCGCGGTGCACGTCCGGGCGGTCGGGGCAGATCGCCAGGGCCTTGTGCGAGTACACGTGCGCGCGCGGCTCGTAGTCCCCGTGCTCCAGCAGTCGCGCCGAGGCGAGCAGGCGGTCGACCGCCCACGGACGGGCGCGCAACGAGAAGTCGGTCACGCCCATGGCCCGGGAGTCGTTGCCCCGGTCGATGTGGTGACGCACGAGGGCGTCGACCACTGAGCCGTCGCCCATGTCCCGGGCGAACGCAGCCTCGAGCGTGGCCAGCTGCATGTCCACGTCGCCGTAGCGCGCGTGGCGGGCGGCGCGCAACAGCTGCCCCAGCGCACGGTAGCCCGCCTCCTCGGTCGCCTCGGCCCGGAGCTGCACCTGATCCGACTCCGCCAGGCGTCCGCGAGCGCGCAGGAAGCTCGCCCGCGCCATCAGGGCCCGCCAGCCGTTGGGCGCGGCCTGCAACGCCCGGGCGGTGAGCGTGTCCGCCCGTTCGGGCATGACGTTCTCGCCCATGGCGAAGTCGGCCAGGTCGACCAGCGCGGCGGTGTGGTCGGGATCGAGCGCGAGCACGCGCTTGAGCGCGGACAGCCGGCGGTTCACCTCGAGTTCGTGGATCGACGCGCGCAGCGGGTCGGCGACCTGGGCCGCCAGGTAGTGATCGAACGCCGCCAGCGGCGCCGGCGTCTCGGCCGGTTGGAGCTCCAGCACGCGCTCGGCGGCCCGCCGGGCACCGCGATCCACGAAGTCGTCCGAGTGCACGAGCAGGTGCCGCAGGCTGAGCAGCCGCGCCGCCTCGATGTCCCCGGCGAGGGCGAGCGACTCGAGCACTTCCCCCGAGAGCGGCGCGGCGGCGCCGCGCACCGGGCGTGGCCCCCCCGCGTCCGTCTGCGAGGCCGCTGCGAACACCTCGTTCGAGGCCACCGCCACGCGCACGACCGGTCGACCGTCGAGCTCTGTGAGCCGCGTCTCCAGGGACCATGGCCCGTCCTCCACCGCGACCTTCAGCAGCAGTTCATTGGGGCCTTCGCGCAAGGCCAGCGGGACGACGTCCTGATCGAAGCGTTGGGGGCGCTCGACGTCGCGCACGAAGCGCTGTTCCCCGTCGAGGAAGACCTTCACCGGTCCCGTCGTGCCGAGCCGCAACGCCACGTGCATACCCTCGGGAGCGATCAGCGTGGTGGCGAGGTAGGCCACGGCCTGCGTGCGCGGCCGCAGGGTCTCGTGCAACGCGAGACGCCCCAGCGGGTGATCGATCACCGCGATCCTGCGCCAAGCCACGTCGCGCGACTTACCGGGGATCGGGTCGGTCCCGCGATACCCCTGCTCGGGGGCGTAGCTCACGTCGAAGCCGGTTCCCCGCTCGTTGTCGAAAGGCCCGATGAGCAGGTAGTCGGTGATCACGCCCAGCCGGTCGGTGACGTAGCGCCCTTCGTCGGCGCGACCGGTCCGGCGCAGGGCGTCGGCCCGGCAGCGCTCGAGCACGGCCACCACGTCGTGGGGGACGGTCGGGCCGTAGGGCGCCAGCCGCTCCAATGCCGTCGCCGTCTCGGGCCAGACCCCCAGCGACTGGACGATGCGGTGCAGCAGGCGGGCAGCCACTTCGGCAGCGGCGGCCCGCCGGGACCCATCGCTGCCATCTGCCCGGGGGTCCTGCGCGTAGCGGCCCAGGCCCTCGATCAGCAGCTGCCAGGCCTCGAGCGGCGCGCCCCTCTCCGACAGGCTCTTGGCCCTCCGGGCCAGGGTGACGACGTCCCCCTCGGCGGGACGGGGGGCGACCAGGTCCGTGCCTTCCCGGCCGGGCAGGGCGACGGTGCAGACGAGGGCGATGAGCACGAGCAGCGAGGGCATGGCGCGATCCCGGCGTGACGGGGCGGGAGACTGGGGAGCACCCGAGCCGGACCGGCCAGGATGCCGCGTCGAGCGGAGGGCAGAGGATAGCGGCGGCGGTCGCCGATGCGACGGGTCGCCGCCCGGCAACCCATCCACACACTCCGGACGCCCGCCCGACGCCCGCCCGAGCTCGCCGGACGCACGCCCGACGCCCGACGCCGGACGCTCTGCCATGGCCTGCCGCAGGGGCGTCGGGGCAGCCCAGCCCGTCCCGGCGCCCGCCTCGGGCCATGGTGGGCGATGAGGGATTCGAACCCCCGACTTCCTGCTTGTAAGGCAGGCGCTCTCACCAACTGAGCTAATCGCCCTCGACCCGGCTCCGGCCACGCTCGTCGTCAGCGCGCCGGAGGGCTTGCCCCCGGCCGCCGCCCGAGCGTGCCGCCGAGACCTCTACAACACACCGCAAGTCCCGAACTGGAACCCACTTGCAAGCATGCGGCGCGGTTGACAGGTCTACCTGGTCACGGTAGGTTCTCCCCCCCCTTTCCATCAATCCCCCCGTGTCCACCTGGCGCCTGCTCCGGGCGTCTCAAGCTCCTCCGCCGACGGACACGATACACAGGGCGAAGCGGCCGGGCGTGTGAACCGACACGCCGGCGCTCCCACCGCTCCCAAGGACTTTCATTATGCGTATCGCCGTCATTGGCTCCGGCTACGTCGGTCTGGTCGCAGGCACCTGCTTCGCCGAGAGTGGCAACGCGGTCATCTGCGTCGACGTCGACGAGAAGAAGATCGACGACCTGCACAAGGGCATCATCCCGATCTACGAGCCCGGCCTGGAGGAGATGGTCAAGCACAACGTGAAGGAGGAGCGCCTCACGTTCACGACGGACGCCGACAACGCCGTCAAGGCCAGCGAGATCGTCTTCATCGCCGTCGGCACCCCGCCGGACGAGGATGGCAGCGCCGACCTGAAGCACGTCCTGTCCGCGGCCCGCTCCGTCGGCAAGGCGGCCAACGGCCCCAAGATCATCGTCGACAAGTCCACCGTGCCCGTGGGCACCGCCGCGAAGGTCAAGGAAGCGGCCGAGGGCGAGTCGAAGTTCCAGATGAGCGTCGTCAGCAACCCCGAGTTCCTGAAGGAAGGCGCGGCCATCGACGACTTCATGAAGCCCGACCGCGTGGTCATCGGTTCCGATGACGAGCATGCGGCGGACGTCATGACCCGGCTCTACGAGCCGTTCGTGCACGACAACATCAACAAGATCATCCACATGGATGTGAAGAGCGCCGAGCTCACCAAGTACGCCGCCAACGCCATGCTCGCCACGCGCATCTCGTTCATGAACGAGATCGCGAACATCTGCGAGCGCGTCGGCGCCGACGTGACCAAGGTGCGCACCGGCATCGGCACCGACTCCCGCATCGGCATTCCGTTCCTCTACGCGGGCTGCGGTTACGGCGGCTCGTGCTTCCCGAAGGACGTCCAGGCGATCATCAGGACCGCTGAGGAGAACGGCTACGACTTCGAGATCCTGCAGTCGGTCGAGTCCGTCAACCAGAAGCAGAAGTTCGTGATCTCCGACAAGGTCCGCGCACACTTCGGCAGCGACCTCACCGGCCGCACCTTCGCCGTGTGGGGACTGTCGTTCAAGCCGCGCACCGATGACATGCGTGAGGCTCCGGCGATCTACATCATCAACGCCCTGCTCGAGGCCGGCGCCAAGGTGAAGGCCACCGACCCCGAGGCGATCGAACAGGCGAGGCTCAAGTTCGGTGACAAGATCGAGTACTGCGAGCACCCGTACGACACGATCGAGAACGCGGACGCCTTGCTGCTGCTCACCGAGTGGAGCGAGTTCCGCAACCCGGACTTCGATCTGATCAAGAGCAAGCTGAAGCAGCCGGTCATCTTCGACGGCCGCAACATCTACCCGAAGAACGAGTTGGCCCGACAGGGATTCACCTACTACCCGATCGGGTCCAACCCCATCGTGACGTCTCGTTCACCGGTGCCCGCCCGCTGACGATCCCGCGGGCGCAGCCCGTCACTTGACGCGACGCGCTTCACGGGGCTCATGAGCCTCGACGCGCCCCGCCGCTCCGGCATCGTGGCCTCGCCACGAAACCGAACGCGACGGGGCGCGCGCGTTTCGAAGCAGCTCACATGGCGTCGTCGAGCAGCCGGGCGTCGAGAAGGGGTGGAGCCTTCATGTCCGCGAGCGCCTTGCGCAGGCGCTCGGCGTCCTTGCCCTCGACCTGCTCGAGCACCGGTTGCATGCGCTCGCGCAGGTCGTCGATCAGTCTCCGGGCCCGGTCGAACTCCCCCACGTCCAGGCAGTCGAGTGCCGCCACGTCGACGTTCTTCACCGCATCGACGGGGAACTCGTCGAACTGCTTGCCGAACTGGATCAGCAGGACCAGGCCCTCCTCGCGCGACCCCTCGCGGAGCTGGAGCTTGCCGGCCCAGGTCATGGCCTGGGCGCACGACTTGCGCTGGGCCGGGAACCTCGTCCGCAACTCCCCGTAGAGGGCCAGGGCCCCCTGGGTGTCGTCGTCGCGCCGCTTCATGTGCGCCAGCTCGAGCAGGCCCCGGGCGGCAAAGGCGTCGGCCTCGTTGCCCTGACCCAGCTCCATCGCCTGGGCGAAGCGCTCCCGCGCGGAATCCAGCGCCTTGCGCGCGCGCAGGATCTCCCCCGCCCGGAATGCGGCCTCGGCCCGCTCCGAGGGGCGCAAGTCCTCGCGATCGGCCACGTCGGCGTAGGCTGCCGCGGCCTGCAACAGTCCCTCTTCCCGCGCCTCCCCCTCCAGCGTGTAGGCCCGTTTCTTCACATCCGCGGCGGCAACCAGCGCCGCCTGGCCGGCCGCCTTGCGCTGAGCCTCGCGGACCGGGCCGCCTTCCTCTTCCCACGCCTCCCAGGCCGCCCCAGCCCCCCCACCAGCCAACGCCGCACCGCCGGGCCTCGGCGCCGTGAGCAGCGCCGGCGGCACCTCGAGCAGGGCCGGCGGCACCTCGAGCAGCGCCGGCGGCACCTCGAGCAGGGCCGGTGGCACCTCGAGCAGGGCCGGTGGCGCCTCGAACAGGGCCGGTGGCCCCATGAACCCCGCCGGCTCGATGAGCGGCGCCGCCCAGGCGCTACCCAAAGCCACCCCGACGGCAACCAGCGCTCCGAGCACGCGCCACACGGTTGCCACCTTCACTTGCTGACTCCCATCCATGACCGCATTCCCTCCGTAGATCAGGTCCGTTCGCGGACTCGCCCGGCCTGGCCGCAGCAGCCCGGCCGACGAGTCACACCCACAAGTCGGCCTTCGTGGCCGCTCGTTACCGACTCGAGGCGCCGACTGCGGCAAAATGACGACCGACGTTGCGTCGCAGGGCCCCGGCCCGCCCGATGCCCCCCCGAGGAGACCACCCCATGCTCAGTCGCGTGACCCCCTCCACCTTGCTGGCGGCCGTCGCCACCAGCGTGATGACGGCCCTGGCGACCCTCGTCGCCACGAGCTGCCTGAACTCCACCGACGAAGCGGGCCCCCGCTCGGTGGCCCCCTTCGACGGGCTGATCGCCGAAGAGCGCCACTCGATCGATCTGTTCGATCAGGCCTCGCCCTCCGTGGTCAACGTCACCGCCTTCGCCACGCGTCGCAGCGCGTTCTCACGCCTGACCACCGAAGTGCCGGCGAACCAGGGCTCGGGCTTCGTGTGGGACAAGGAAGGGCACATCGTCACCAACCTGCACGTCGTCGCCGACGCGAGCGGAGCCCAGGTGACGCTGTCCGATCACTCCACCTACAAGGCCGACCTGGTGGGGTACTACATGGACAAGGACATCGCCGTGCTGCGCATCGAGGCGCCGGCGAGCAAGCTGCAGCCCATCGACATCGGGCGTTCCAGTGAAGTGCGCGTGGGCCAGAAGGTGTTCGTGATCGGCAACCCGTTCGGCCTCGACCAGACGCTCACCACCGGCATCGTCTCGGCCCTCGACCGCGAGATCCGCGCGCCCGACTTCGATGGTCAGCCCACGAACCGCACGATCCAGAACGTGATCCAGACCGACGCCGCCATCAATCCGGGCAACTCCGGCGGCCCGCTGCTCGACAGCTCGGGCCGGGTGATCGGCGTCAACGACCAGATCTACTCCACTACGGGAAGCAACCTGGGCATCGGCTTCGCGATCCCGATCGACGAGGTGAACCGCATCGTGCCCCAGATCATCGCCTACGGCCGCGTGCTGCGGCCGCAGCTCGGCGTGGAGTTGGACGTGGGTGTCGGTCGCCTGCTGGGCCTGGGCGGCGTGGTCATCCGGCGCGTCCCGGCCGGGACGGCGGCGTCCCGTGCCGGCCTGCGCGGCGGCGGGGCCTACCGCACCACCGGCGGCTGGGAGCTGGAGGGCGACGTGATCCTCGAAGCGGACGGCAAGCCCACGCCCGACCGCGACGCCCTGCTGCACGTCCTCGAGTCCCACGAGGTGGGTGACAGCATCGAGCTGAAGGTGCTGCGCGACGACCGGGCGCTGTTGATCCCGGTCACGCTGCAGGTGCCGCAGTAGGTCCTCAGCGCACCGTGCGGCGGCGGTTGCGCATGAAGTCCACCAACACGAACGAGCCCAGGTCGTCGGGCCGGCTGAAGTACGCCCGCCCCCGGTTGATCTCGGTGAAGCGCTCCACGAACTCCACCAACACCGGGTCGTCGGTGAGCATGAAGGTCGTGATCGGGATCCCGAGCCGCCGACAGTTGGCCGCTTCGTCGAGGGTCTTGTTGACCACGCGCTCGTCGAGACCGAAGGGGTTCTTGTAGACCGTGCCGTCCCGCTCGGTGAGCGCGCTCGGCTTGCCGTCGGTGATCATGAAGATCTGCCGGTTGGGCTGGCGCTCCTTGCGCAGGATCTCCTGGGCCAGCCGCAACCCGCCGCGCGTGTTCGTGTGGAACGGCCCCACACCGATGTAGGGCAGCGACTCGAGCGAGACTTCCTCGGCGTCGTCACCGAACAGCACGACGCGCAGGCTGTCCTTGGGGTACTTGCTCTTGATCAACTCGCACAGCGCCATGGCCACGCGCTTGGCGGGCGTGATCCGATCCTCCCCGTACAGCACCATCGAGTGGCTGATGTCCACCAACAGGACCGTCGCGCACGACGACAGCTGCTCCGTCTCGAAGACCTGCAGGTCCTCCTCCTCCACCGCCAGCTCTTCGATCCCGGCGCGCTTGATGGCGTTCTGGATCGTCGACTGGGGGTCGATCTGTGACACGGCGTCACCGAACTCGTAGGGCCGGGTCTCGGGCAGGCGCTCCACGCCCTCGCCGGCCGCCGCGACCCGGTGCTCACCCTGCGTGCCCCGTTCCAGTCCGCCGAAGATCGCGTCGAGCGATTCGGTGCGGATGATGCGTTCACCCTTCCTGGTGAGCTTCCAGTGCCCGCGCGTGTCACGCGCGATCGCGTTCTGGCTCTCGAGATAGCGGCGGAAGTCCTCGAGCGAGAGCGAGTCGTCGAAGACCTTGTAGCGATCCGCCAGGTGCCGGAGGTAGCGCAACGCCTCCTCCACGTCGCCCTGGGTCTGCAACAGCAGGTCGTTGAAGACGGTGTGCAGGTAGCGCAGCAAGCGCTCGCGAGACGACGCGTCCGCGTCGAACTGGAGATAGCGGTAGTCGACCACGCAGCGATCATACCGGGCCGGGGCTGCCCAGGGCTCCCCGCCCGCGGGGGCCGTCAGGCCGCGCGGCGACGCAGCAGCACGAACGAGTGGCCGCTGAACATGCGCGACAGGCTCCACGAGCCGGCCACGTCGAAGCCGCACTCGTCGCCCAGGCTGCGCAGTTCACCGATGGAGAGCGTCTTCTTGGGCTTCTTCTTGAGCCACAGCGCCGTGCGGAACTTGCGCAGGCGGTTCTTGAAGCTGTCCTCGTCGAAGATCGTCACCAGCACGTGGCGGCTCGACACACGGCACAGCTCGCGCACGTGGTTCAGGCGATCCTCACGCTTGGGCAGGTGGTGCGAGACGCGGATCGAGGCCACGATGTCGAAGGCCACGTCGCAGAACGGCAGATGGAGCACGTTGCCGTTGGCCATCTGGGGCACGTAGTCGACCGCGTTCTGGCGGCACAGCTCGAGCATCGGGAACGAGTAGTCCATCTCGACCACCTTGTCCGCGAAGCGCGACAGCACGCCGGACAGGCGGCCCGCACCGCAGGGCACGTCGAGCATGCGCTCGTGGCTCCCCGCCGTGGCCAGGATCGACTCGAGCAGGCGCTTCTCGCGCCGATCCGACACGCGCTTGTGGAACTCCTGCTCGTACTTGACGTCGTAGCTGGCGGCCTTGTCCGATCGGCGCCGGTTCTCGGAGTAACGGTTGCGTTCGGACACGGCTGACGACTCGCGCATGTTGGTCGGTGTCGGATTCGGTGAAGGAGTTGTCGAAGCCGCCTCGATCGAGTCGGCGCGCTGCGGCGGGCAACGAACCGAGGCGGAAGAGCCTCAGGGTTCGGTGCTCGCAGCCCGCGTCGCCCGCGAACGACGGCGGCGCCATCGTCGCATGAACTCGTGGAGGTTTCGACTGGCTCGGCCGCGCCAGGTGCGGTGCTGCTTGCGGTCCATCAGCTGGTCGATCGAGGCGATCCACCAGCCCTCCTCGGAACCCGTGCCCAGGGCCTGCAGGTAGTGACGCAGCAGGCGCAGGCGCTCGCCGCGGCGCAGGGCCTTGCGGCCCCACTTGTCGAGGAAGCCCAGATCGCGCACGGCGCCGCGGGGGTAGAGACGGCCCGAGCGGTGCCTGCTCAGGCGCGGGACGTCGCACAGGGCGAACGCCGGGCGGCCCTCGGCGTCGCGCCGCACGAGGACGTTCTTGGCGTAGCAGGTGCGGATCCACCAACCCTCGCGGTGCAGGCGCGCGAGTTGCTCGAGCAGCCGCTCCAGCAGTCCGAGCAGCTCGGTGCGGGTCAGCGGCGAGGCGGCCAGGCCGCCGGGCTCGACTGCGGGCGCCGGGGCCGTGGGCCCGTCCGCCGGCGGCTGCAGCGGCCGCCCGGTGCCGGCTCGCGGGTCGACCCAGGACTTGAGCGCCATGGAGTCCAGCACCTCGCGCGTGATCAGGAACGTGGTGCCGTAGCGCAGCCCCTCCCGCGCCCAGCCGCAGGCGACGGGGACGGTGGCCGGCACCCCCAGCCGATGCAGATCGGCCAGGTTCAGCATCTCGCGCACGACGCGCGGCTTGCGCAACGGCAGCCGCGTCGTCAGCGCCCCGCGATAGTCGTCGATCTTCACCACGACACCGGTCTGTCGTCGCTCCGCGCCGGCGACGGGCTGCGAGCCCTCACGCAACGCGGCCGGCAGTCCGAGCACTTCCGGCGAGACGGCGTGCACCGACCGGGTCCGCGTGTCCAGCAGCACGCGCCCGTGCTCGAACGTGGCCCGCGCGTCGAGTTCGAGCAACGGCAACAGCGCCTCGGGATCCACGACCTCGCCGGCTTCCACGCCACGCGGCAACCACACGTGGCAGCGCAGGCCATGGCGCAGGACCATGAACTCCTCCACATCGCGCCGCGCGCTCACGCGTCGCACTCCGTGAAGGCGGTCGCCGTCATGCGCCCATCAGTCGTTGAGGCTGCGGGCCATCTCGTCGAACACGTCGCAGTAGACCCGCCCGCCCACGACTTCCTGCTTGGCCAGCAGCGAACTCTGGTGCAGACCCTCGAGCACCAGTTCCATGGCGGCGGCGGCCTGCTCGTCGTCGGGGGTCGCCAGGTGAGCGTCGGTCAGGGTGCGCAGGCCGGGGACGGACGACATCAGGAGCAGCAGCTCCTCGGCCGGCATCTCGTCCGACACGTCGAGCGAGTTGCCCTGCCGGAACCAGTCGAGCAGCGGACGGTACTCACCCGCCTCGGTGGACCCGCCCGGCTTGCCCGCGTTGCCGGGCGAACCCGACGTGAGCGCATCGGGGAAGTGCCCGTCGAACACGGCCTTGACCGCCTTGCCCACCAGGTGCCGCGCCACGGCCAGCACGCCTTCGCGCTCGCCCTCGTAGACCAGCTCGACCTTGCCCGTGATCGCCGGCAGCGCCGCCAGCACGTCCGCCACCCGCGCCACCGCCGGACGGGGCACCGCGCCGTTCGACCCCAGTCCGTTCAGCAACGCGCGCCGCTCGGCATTGGAGACGACGTTCTCCATCAGCGCGATGGGCACGCGCGCGCTCACACCCGAGTTCTGGTCGACGAACTCGCTGCTGCGAGCCTGGAACGCCACCTCTTCCACGATCGTCCGGACGAACTCCGGCACCGTCACGGGCAGCGCCTCGCCGCGGTCGGTCCACGCCTCCTGCTGGGTGATGCGGCCGGCCTCCTCAACCGTGCCCGGATAGTGGGTGATGATCTGGGAGGCGATGCGGTCGCGCAGCGGCGTGATGATGTTGCCACGGTTGGTGTAGTCCTCGGGGTTGGCCGAGAACACCAGGCACATGTCGAGCGGCATGCGCACCGGGAAGCCGCGGATCTGGATGTCACCCTCTTCGAGGATGTTGAGCAGGCCCACCTGGATGCGCGCCTGCAGGTCCGGCACCTCGTTGATGGCGAAGATGCCGCGGTTGGTGCGCGGCACGATGCCGAAGTGGATCACGTCCGGGTCGGCGAAGGTCAGCTTGCGCGTGGCGGCCTTGATCGGATCGATGTCGCCGATCAGGTCGGCGATGGTCACGTCGGGCGTGGCCAGCTTCTCGCGGTAGCGCTCCTCGCGCGCGACCCACTCGATCGGCGTGTCATCGCCCCGCTCCGCGAGCAGTCTCCGGGCGGGCTCGCTGATCGGTGCGAACGGATCGTCGTTGACCTCGCTGCCGGCCACGATCGGAATCGCGTCGTCGAGCAGCCGCGGCAGGGCGCGCAGGATGCGCGTCTTGGCCTGGCCGCGCAGGCCGAGCAGGATGAAGTCGTGAGCGGAGAGGACCGCGTTGCAGATCTGGGGCACGACCGTCTTGTCGTAACCCACGACGCCGGGGAACACCGGCTCGCCGCGACGCAGCAGGGACACGAGGTTCTCGCGCATCTCCTGCTTCACGCTGCGGCGCCGCCAGCCGGATGCCTTCAGCTCACCGAAGGTCGCGGGGCGTGGCGAGGCGTTGCCGGTCGGGTTCGAAGAGGCCATTGGAGGAGCCTCGTGGGCGTTCGTTCGGAGAAGGCCCCGGGGGTCGGGGAAGGTCGAGAGGGACTCTTGAGCGTATCCACGAGGGCCGCGGCGCGCCAATCCGGGGTTCGGGCCTGCGCGCCGTGTCGCGGTCCCTACGAGAGGCGCTCCCGTTCAGCGAAGTGAGCCGTCAGAAGGTCTTCCCCAGCAGCGCGAAGGGATGCGACCGTAGTCTGCTCCTCCTCGAAGACGGCATGACGCTCTCGTCAGACGACATCCTCGCGCGCACGGCGCACCGACCGTGGCCGCTGCCCTCCGGCCCGTGGATCATGGGCCAGAGCTGGCACGACGTGCTCTTCGCCCACTGGCCCGTACCGGCCGCCGCGCTGGCCGGCCTGCTGCCCGACACGCTCGAGGTGGACACCTGGAACGACAGCGGCTGGATCGGCGTCGTGCCGTTCCACATGACCGGGGTCAAGCTGCGCGGCCTGCCGACCCTGCCGGGTACGAGCGCCTTCCCGGAGATCAACGTGCGCACCTACGTGCGTCCGCGCCCCGGACGTGCCGGGCACGACCGACCCGGCGTGTGGTTCTTCAGCCTCGACGCACAGCAACCGCTCGCGGTGCGCACCGCGCGCACGTGGTTCGGACTGCCTTACTACGACGCGCTCTTCAACCGCCGCGACGACGGCGACGACGGCATCGCCTACGCCTCCCGCCGCACCCACCGCGACGCCCCCGCCGCCGATTTCCGCGCGCGCTACGGCCCCACCGGCGACGTGCTGCTCGCGGCTCCGGACTCGTTCGACGCCTGGCTCACCGAACGCTACTGCCTCTACGCCCAGAAGCCCAAGGGCCCCCTCAAGATCGGCGAGATCCACCACGAGCCCTGGCCGCTGCAACCAGCCTTCGCGCAGATCGAGCTCAACACCATGACGCAGGCCGCGGGCATCGAGCTGCCGCACGTGAAGCCGGTGCTGCACTTCGCGCGCCAGGTGGACGTGCGCGTGTGGGCACCGCGGGTGGTTCAACGCTCCGTGAACCGCTGACAGTCCGCCGTTCGCCGTGGCGACCTCACGCCGACCGCAGCCACCCAGCGCAGCTCAGTTCCGAGGCGTGCGGCTCGTGCGGATGACCGTGCCGCGCATGCGGGCGATGGTGGCGCCGGGCAGGCGACGGACGGGGACGCCGCGCGTGGCGCCCAGGCCCTTGGTCTGGCTGTCGAGCGTGCTGCAGCGGGAGAGGGTCTCGGGCAGACCGCGTTCGGCGCCGGGGCCGCGGGTGCGGATGTCGAGCGTGCTCACGTCGGCCAGCGTGTCGGGCAGGCTCTCGCCGAAGCCGGTCGTTCCGGTCTGCTGCTCGAGCGTGCTGATCCCGGCGAGCGTGTCCGGCAGACTCGCGCCCAACCCGGGCGTGCCCGTGCGCAGGTCGAGCGTGCTGCAGCCGCGGAACAGGTCGGTCAGGCTGCCGCCGAGGGACTGCGCGCCGGTGGCCTTGGCGCCGGTGCGGCGGCCGATCGTCCTGCGGCCCGCAAGCCCGTTGCGCACGGCCCTGTTCGTAGCCCTGTTCGTAGCCCTGCCCGTGGCCCTGTTCGTAGCCCTGCTCGCGCCGCTCGTGCGCACGTCCAGCGCACTGCGGCTGGGGAGCGAGGAGCGTCCCGTGTGCCCGGACAGCGTCACCCGTGAGGACCCGCCCGGGCGCACCTGGCACAGCGCGCGCTCCTCGGGCAGCAGGATGAAGGCGGCACAGACGATGCCGAGGAAGACGTGACGGGTGTGGCTCATGCTGTGACTCCGACGTTCAGGCGGGCTCCGTTGTAGCCCGAGTCCCGGAACGTGACAGCCCTGCAACACGAAAGACACGCGCCACCACACACTCGCTCCGGACCGCAACCGCGGCGGCGACGGATCGCACCATCGAAGCATGACCGCGTTCGCCGAAGAGGCAAATCAGCCTTGCGCCGCGAACCCGCTCACGCCTGCTCGAGGCTCGCCGACAGCTCGCGCTTGAACAGCTCCTGGCGATAACGGTTGAGGACGTCCTCCATGTGCACGGCGCCGACCAGGCGCTTGCCATCCAGCACGGGAAGCTCGTTGCGGTAGCCCTCTTCGAGTCGCCCCACCACGGTATCGAGCGTGTCCCGGGCGGACACCGCGGGCCAGTTGGGCACGGCCACGTCGCTGGCCACGACCAGGTGGTGCAGCACGTCGATGTCCGCCAGGGCCGGCTGGATCTCGTTGGCGGAGACCACACCGCACAAGCAGCCGCCCTCGTCGACGACGTAGAAGCAGCTCACGTCCGCTCCGGCGATCTGATCCACGAGGGCGCGCAACGACGTGTGGGGCGACACGGTCGCCACGTCCTCCCGCACGACCTCGTTCACATGCACGTGCTTGAGCACGTTGATGTCCTGGCCGGCCCGGATGTCGACGCCGCGCCGCAGCAGCTTGAGCGTGTAGATCGATGCCGACTGCAGCCGCGTGGCCACGAGCGTGGCGATGATGCACGACACCATCAGCGGCAGGATGATGCGGTAGTCGCTGGTCAGCTCGAACAGGATCAGGATGGCCGAGATGGGCGCGTGGGTCGCGGCGGCCACCACGGCGCCCATGCCCACGAGCGCGTAGGCCCCCGGCGGCGCCGCGACTCCGGGGAAGGCCCAGCCGGCCCCCTGCCCCACCACGGCGCCCAGGGTCGCTCCCATGAACAGCGAGGGCGCGAACACGCCTCCCGACCCGCCCGACCCGATGGTGACGCACACCGCCGCGAGCTTGGCCAGCAAGAGCAGGCACAGGAAGCCCGCGCCGGGAGAGTTGAGCAGCGCGTCGTTGATCGACTCGTAGCCCACGCCCAGCACGCCCGGGAAGACCAGTGCGATCGCGCCCACGACGGCACCGCCGCAACAGGCCAGCAGCGGCAGTGGCAACTTCACCCGTTCGAGGACGTCCTCCGCCTTGTAGAGCGAGCGCACGAACACCACGGCGAACAGCCCGGCCAGCAGGCCGAGCACCCCGTAGGCGCTGAACTCGATCGGATGATTGAGGGCGTAGTCGGGGATCTCGAAGGCCGGGAAGTCACCCAGGTAGTGACGGCTGACCACCGTGGCGGCCACCGACGAGATCACGATCGGTGAGAACTGGGGCACGCCGAAGTCACCCAGCACGACCTCCACCGCGAACAGCGCGCCGGCCACCGGCGCGTTGAAGGTCGCCGCGATCCCCGCCGCCGCGCCGCAGCCCACCAGGGTGCGCAGGCGCCCCGGGCCGGCCTTGAGCCCCTGTCCCACCGTCGAGCCGATGGCCGAGCCGATCTGCACGATGGGGCCCTCACGTCCCACCGAGCCGCCCGTGGCGATGCACACGCCCGACGCCAGCGCCTTGGCCAGCACCACCCGCGGCCGGATGCGGCCGCTGTTCAGCGCCACGGCCTCCATCACTTCGGGCACCCCGTGCCCCTTCGCCTCCGGCGCGAACGAGGCCACGATCCAGCCCACCACGAGCCCACCGACTGCCGGGGTGAGCACGACCACGTACCAGGGCTGGACGGCGAACCAGGCCAGGTCGAGTCCGTCGGTCTGCCAGGCGAGATCCTGCAGGGACTGGATCAGGAAGCGGAAGGCCACGGCGCCGTAGCCCCCCAGCAGCCCCACGACCACGGCGATGACCACCATGTACATGTGGGTCGAGCGCTTGAACGACTCGTTCAGGCGCAGGGCCCCATCGATGAGCTTGGACATGATCAACCCCGGCACGCTCGGCGCCCGCTGCACGTCAGCCTGGAAGCCAGGCCCGGTGGGCGCGCGAGCGCGTCAGTCTCCCACAAGTCGGCGCGCGGGCCGCAGGTCTCCCCGGGTCAGCCGCCGAAGCTGGGGTGCGGCGCCATCACCACGAGCAGCGTCGCCTCGGCATCGGACGCGTTCTCGACACCGTGCGGCTCTCCCGCCGGCGCGATGGCGAGTTCGCCCGGCACGAGTTCGCGCGTCACGTCACCGATGGTCACGCGGCTCGTACCCGTGAGCGCGTGGTAGATCTTGTCGCTGCCCTCGTGGGCGTGGATCTTCTGCACCTGGCCCGGCCGCAGGCAGTACACGTCGCAGAACATGTGCTGCGACTCGTGCAGGTTGACCTTGCTCAGCTTGTCGTCGCGGAACGCGGCGGCGGCGTGCACATCGTGGAAGTGGTCGGTCATCGGCTTGTTCTCTCGTTCGGTCGCCTCATGCGCCACGCATCGACCGCCCCACCCGGATCGCCGTGAGCGGCGGTCCGGTCGAGGCACCGGCCCCTACTCGATCAGCTGCTGCGACTGCACGAACTCGGCGAACATGCGGCCCTTCTGCACCGAGCCCTTGAAGCTCATGTGGCGGCCGTCGGTGTAGAGCGCCTTGTCGTCCGGGAACTCGGCGGCGAAGTCGAACAGCGGGGCATCGAGCTCGGCGGCGAGCTCGCGGATCACGTCGTTCATCTCGTCCAGGGCGGCCACGTACTCGGGTGAGGCCACGCGGGGTTTGTCCTCGAACAGCGGCGAGGAGGCGAAGGTGGCCAGCACCGCCTCGGCCCCGTGCTGGCGCGCCACGGCGACCATGCTGCGCAGGTTGCGGCGGAAGAAGGCCGGCCGGTTGGTCTCGAACATGCGCTCGGCGCTCACGCGCTCGAAGATGCCGGACGGGTAGCGGCCGGCGAGCTTCTGGGACCGGAAGGCGTCGCCGTAGTAGGTGTCCGGGTGACCGTCCATGAGCTGGCGCTCGGTGATGCCGTAGCTGTGGGGCTCGCTCCATCCGAAGTCCACGGCAGCCATCCGCAGCAGCGTGCTCTGCTCCCACAGGCTGGGGCTGAAGTGGGTCGTGGTGACCTCCTCGCGCCGGGCCGAGTTGTCACCGCGGTAGGCCTCGGGCGGCCAGACGAGCCGCGTGTGGGCGTCGTTGATGGCGTGGTAGATCACCACCAGGTCGGGCTCGAGTTCGCCGCACACACGCAGCTCGAGGTTGACCAGCGACTCCCAGGTGGTCCAGCCACCGCAGCCCGCGTTGATCACCCGCACGTGGGTCTTGCCGGTGTTGTGCAGCACCTTCTCCAGCACCGCGGGATAGGCGTACTCGTCGTCGAGCACATCGCTGGTGTAGGTCGTGGAGCCGCCCACGCACACGATGCGGAACTCGCCCTCGGGCTTGGGCACCGGGATCTCGGCGCCGCGGAAACCGTGGGCGTTGTGGCGGTTCTTGTCCTTGGCGAAGTTCGGGGTGAGGGCGTAGCCCAGGTAGCGGTGCGGCCGGTAGCGCTTGTCGGTCTCGGTGTCGAAGCGCTCGGCGATCTGCTCGATCGACGCGTAGCGCATGAAGTCCGACTCGGAGGCGCTCGACAGCTTGGACTGGGCCCACTTCTCGCCACCGATGAGCAGCCCCACGAGCACCAGCTCGATCAGCATCAACGTGCCGAAGACGGCCTCCCAGCGCTTCAACGCCCACCCCCATCGCCGGGGCGGTCCGTGCCGCCGTTGCCCGCGGCGCCACGGTTGCCGTTGCCGTTCCGCTTCCCGTTGCCGCCGGTCGGCCCGCCGGGCACCAGGTCGTTGTCCAGCAGGAAGCGCGCGAACAGGCGCGCCTTGAGCATGGAGCCCTTCCCGTTCACGTGCCGCCCGTCGGCGAAGAACTCCTTGTCGCGCGGGAAGACGGCGGCGAAGTCGAAGCACGGCACGTCGTTCTCGGCGCAGACCTTCTTCATCGACGCGATCATCTCGGGGAAGGCGCGGTTGTAGTCCTCCGAGGCTGCCCGGGCTTCCTTCTCGAACATCGGCGAGTGGGAGAAGGTCCCCATCATCACGCCCACGCCGTGGGCCCGGGCCACGGCGATGATGCTGGCCAGGTTGCGCTCGAAGTACACCGGCGGGTGCGCGTCGAGCATCTTCTGCACGGGCACCTGCTTGAAGACACCGGTCGGGTAGACGCCCCGCTCCCACTGGGAGAAGAAGCGGTGCGCATGGAAGCTCTTCGGGCCCTCCGTGTAGAGCATGCGATCGGGGGCCTTGTACGTCTGGGGCTCGGCGCGCCCGGAGCTCACCGCCAGCATGCGCAGCAGCGTGCTGTACTCGTAGGGCTCGGGGGTGTAGACGCTGCCCGGGACCGCATCGCGCCGGCCGCGGTTGTCGCCGCGATAGGCCTCGGTCGGCCACACGACCCGCGTATGGATGTCGTTGACCGCGTGGTAGACGATGATCAGGTCCGGGTCGAGATCGAGCACCCGGAACTGGAAGTTGATCAGCGACTCGTAGCTGCTCCACGCCGCGCAACCCGAGTTGATCACCTTGACGTGCGGGTAGCCGCGCTCATTGAGCATGCGCTCGATCTGGGCCGGGTAGGTGACCTTGTCGTCGACGACCGAAGTGGTGTAGGTCGTCGAGCCGCCCAGGCACACGATCCGGAACTCCCCTTCTGGTTTGGGCAGTTCGAAGTCCGGCTCGCGATAGCCCAGTGCGTTGTGCTTGTTGACGCCCTTGTCGAACCCGGGCCGCGGCATGTAGCCGACGTAGCGATGGGGCGCGAAGCGGATGTCCTCGTTGCTGGCGAAGCGCCGGCTGTGCTGGCCGATCGAGGCGAAGCGGTTGAACTGGGCCTCGGACGCCCCGTGCTCGAGCCACAGCCGGGCGCCCAGTTCGACCAGGCCGAACATCAACGCCAGCACGAGCTGGAACAGGAACAGCTTGGCGCACAGGACGCGGAAACGCTTCATGAGGCAGGAGCAGAGACGGTTGAGCGGGGACGACGCTGGCCGCGTTCACGGCGAGCGAGTGCGTGCGGATCCGACGCGACGGGAGTCCGCCGTGGCGGGCCGACATTGTACGGCGCCGAGCCCATCGGAACGACGGTGCCCGACGAGCCGCCGTGCCCCGGCCCGCGACCCGCGCCCCGGCCCGCTCGAACCGACTCATCGGCGGTGAGTTTCGCTTGTACGGGACGTCTCGACGGTGATCATCGCCACCCCCCCCCTCCGGTCCCACGCCATGAACGCGCCGCGCTGCCCTGCCGCGGTCGTCGCCTTGCTGCTCGCGCTGCTCCCCACCGCGAGCGCTGGTGACGTCCCTTTCGGTCCTCCGATCCTGATCGCCTCGCCGGCCGGAGCCCGTTCGATCGCCGTGGCGGACATGGACGGCGACGGCGACGGCGACGCGGTGGGAGCCGCCTTCAGCGCCGGCACGATCGCCTGGTACGAGAACACCGACGGCGCGGGGACGGCCTGGAGCGAGCACCTCATCGACGGGGCGGCGCCCAACGCCAATGCGGTCCACGTGATCGACCTCGATGCGGACGGCGACCTGGACGTGCTCTCGGCGGTCAACTTCGGCGACGAGATCGCGTGGCACGAGAACCTGGACGGCGTCGGCGGCACCTGGGTCAAGCGTGTGATCAGCACCGACGCGGCCGGCGCCCTGGACGTCGCGGCCGGCGACCTCGACGGGGACGGCACCCTCGACGTGCTCTCGGCGTCGCCCTTCGACGACAAGATCGCCTGGTACCGGAACGACGGCGGCACCTGGATCGAGAACATCCTGACCACGTCCGCCGAGGGCGCGACTTCCGTGTCGGTCGCCGACATGGACGGCGACGGAGACCTTGACGCCATCTCGTCCGCGACCTTCTTCGGCGAGGTGATGTGGTTCGAGAACGTCTTCGGCGACGCGACGGCCTGGGGCACGCGTTCGATCGCGTCGGGAGTGGGCAGCGCGATCCAATCGCACGCGGCCGACCTCGACGGAGACGGCGACATGGACGTGGCCTCGGCTTCACAGGGCCCGGGTCTGATCCTTTGGTACGAGAACCTGACCGGTGACGGTCTCAGCTGGACCAGCCGGCCCGTCTCGAACAACGCCGACTTCGCGCAAGGTGTCACCTCGGCCGACTTCGACGGCGACGGCGACATGGACATCCTGGGCGCCGCCACCGCCGACGAACGCGTGGCCTGGTACGAGAACACCGAGGCCGACGGCAGCGTCTGGCTGGCCCGCCCGATCCAGAGCGGCGGCTCGGCCACCACCGTCTCGATGGGTGACGTGGACGGCGACGGCGACCTCGATGCGCTGTCGGCGTCGTTCGTCAGCGCCAGCTTCAGCTGGCACGAGAACCGCACGATCCACCGGCGCGCGCTGCCGGTCGACCGCCTCGGGGGCCCGGGGACGGCGACCGACCTGCGCGACACGGCCGGCGCCGACATCGACGGCGACGGCGACCTCGACGTCCTCTCCGCGAGCCTGACCGGTGATCACCTGATCTGGTGGCGCAACGCCGGCGGCGCGACCGGCTGGAGCACGCGAGTCATCTCGGACAGCGCGCCGGGTGCGCTGCTCGTGGCACCGGCGGACATCGACGGGGACGGCGACCTCGACGCCATCTCGGCCTACGGCGGCAGCACCATCGCCTGGCACGAGAACCTGGGCGGCTCGGGCATCAACTGGGCCGACGTGATCATCGACGGCAACGTCGGCTCACCGCGGGCCGTGGCCGGGGTGGACCTCGACGCGGACGGCGACGTGGACGTCATCTCCTGCTCGTTCAGCGGCGGCAGCGTGCTGTGGCACGAGAACACGACCGGCGACGGGTCCAGCTGGAGCACCCACACGGTGACGGCGCTGCTGTCGGAGGCGCGCGCCGTGGACTCGGCCGACATCGACGGTGACGGCGACGTGGACCTGCTGTCGGCATCGAGCGGCGACGATCGCATCGCCTGGTACGAGAACGGCGGTGGTGCGCTGAGCTGGACGCCGCGCACGATCTCGCTGCTGGCCGACGACGCGCGCGACGTGATCGGCGCCGACATCGACGCCGACGGCGACATCGACGCCGTCGCCAGCGTCGCCGGCGTCGGCGACATCATCTGGTACGAGAACGCAGCGGGCGACGGGCTGACCTGGACGGCGCACACGTTGGGGTCCACCAGCGGCCCGGGGCCCCTGCGCGCGATCGACCTCGACGGGGACGGTGACGTGGACCTGGTCTCGTCCTCCACCGGCGACGAGGCGTTGCGCTGGCACGAGAACCTGGACGGCGTCGGGGGAACCTGGGCGGTCCATCTGCTGGACGATGCCGACACGGCCCTGGGTCTCGACGTCGGTGACCTCGACGGCGATGGCCGACCCGACCTGCTCACCGCCGAGAGCTCCGGTGCCCTCGGCTGGTTCCCCGATCGCGGCGGGCAGTTCGGACTGCCCACCGAGGACATGGCGCCGGCGAGCCTGCGCGACGGGCGCAACACCGCCATGCTCGCGATCACGCTGGTGCACCGCGGGCGTCTCTCAGACGACCCGCTCGAACTCACCCAGGTGGTGCTGCGCCTCGAGGACCGCAGCGGGACCGCGCTCACCTCCGGCGAGGCCGACGCGCTGCTGGCCAGCCTGGTGATCTACCGCGACGACGGCTCCGGCGCATTCGAGGCCGGGCTCGACGAGTTGCTCACCGCCATCGACACGTTCGACGGGCTCGACCCCGCCGAACTGGTCGTCACCTTCGTCGACGGCGATCCGCGCGTGCGCGTGGGCGCCGAGGGAAGCGTGACGTTCTTCGTCGTCGTCACGCTCTCCAACGACGCCTCGCAGCAGACGCCCAACGCCCTGCGCGTGGTCCATGTGACCGAACCGTCGGGGGCACTCCCGGACGGCGCCACGCTCAGCGCCGGCGAAAACGCGGTCCACGACATCCCCTTGCTGCTCGAGCTGACCGACACCACGACCTCGTCAGCGCTCACCGCCACCGACGGCTGGGTGAACCTCGGCTTCGGCCTGGCCGGAACGCTCGGCGTGGCGCAGCTCGACGGGCAGGGCACGCTGGTCGCCGACGAGCCGATCGAGATGAGCCTGGCCAACGCTCCCGCCGACAGCCCGGTGTTCCTGGCCGTGGGCTTCACCCAGGTGAACAGCCCCTTCAAGGGCGGCATCTTCGTCCCCGGCATCGCGCCGACGGGCTTCCTGTTGCTGCTCACGACCGACGGCAACGGGGAGATCCTGGTCGCCACCCCCTGGCCGTCCAGCGCACCGGCGGGCTTCTCGATCTTCTTCCAGAGCTGGTTCGCGGACGCCGGGGGTCCGTTGGGCTTCGCCTCCAGCAACGCCCTGTCGGCCACCACGCCCTGAGCGGGGAGCCTGGACGCGGGCCCGCTCCCGGCCTCGCCGCCGCGACGGGCACGCGCAGGATTCGGGGATAGACTTCCTCCATCATCGCGGCCGCCGGGAGCCTCCGGGCACCGGTGCGCTGCGGCATGAGAGTGAGAGAGCGACGTCACCGATCCCGTTCCGCCCCGTCAGGGCCCGCCGCATGCTCCGCTCCAGCCTCGCTTCGCTCGCCATCCTCGCGAGCGTTCTCGCCGCTCCCGCCTCCGCCGACAACAGCAGCGCGCGGCATCCCGGGAGCGCGCTCGTGTTCCCGATCCATCGCTCGGGACCCGGGTTCTTCACGGTGGTCAGCGTGACCAACACGAACGTGACGCCGGCCACACCGATGTCCTTCGGCGGGAGCACCCTGGCGCACTTCGAGTACGTGAACGTGACGGCCAACCCGCTGGATCCCTTCCAGCCCCTGGGCTGTACGGTCTTCGACCGGGTGGAGTTCCTCACGCCGGCGGACACGCTGTCGGTGCTGACGAGCTGTCACAACGCCTACGCCCCCGGGGGACAGGAGGGCTACCTGGTCGTGTCGGCACAGGACCCCAGCGCCTTCGACAGGGCCTGGCGCCACGACGAACTGATCGGCAGTGAGCTCGTGATCAACGGCTCGGGCGGCATGTACGCGGTCAACGCCATCACCTTCGCCGCCGGCACGGGCGCCGCGGCCCCCGGCGACGCCACCGACGCCGACGCCGACGGACGCCTCGACTTCGACGGCGTGGAGTACGACGCGATCCCCGACATGCTCTACATCGACAGCTTCGTGGCGCTGCTCGGCAGCCACCTGACGCTGCTCAACCTCACCGGCGGCCCGCGCGACCTGAACCGGGTGGAGCTGCAGGTCTGGAACGACAACGAGTTCCCGCTGTCCTCCACGATCCTGTTCAACTGCTGGTTCGACCAGCGGCTGACGAGCGTCAGCCCGCTGTTCAGCACGCTGTTCCTGGCGAGCCTGCCCCACGACCCGGATGAACTCGACCTGATGTGCGACGGCAGCTTCACCATCGAGACCGGCTGGGCGCGCATCGACAGCGCCGGCGTCTTCGGCCCCATGGGCGGTCTGGAAGACACCGACGGCGCCCTGCTGGGCTGCATCACCGCGGGCCCCGGCTCCACCATCGACGGCGGCCACCTGCTGTGGGAGTCCACCGCGTGCCAGGTCAACGGCGAGGCCTTCGCGCCGTAGTTGAGCCCGCGACCGTGGGCGGCGAAGATCCGCAGCTCACACGCTCGGCGGAGACTCGCTCGTGAAGCTGCTCACGTTCCAGGCCCGACGGTTCTGGTGGAAGACCCACAGCCGCACGCTCGAGGAGGTCGACGAGCTCGACGTCGAGGACGAGCTGTGCGAGGCGGTGGTCGTGTTCCTGCACGCCGAGGCGCGGGACGCGGACGACGACCGGCGCCCCGCCGTCTTCAAGAAGACGCTCAAGCACGTGAAGTGGCTGGCGAACAAGCGCGAGCTGAAGGCCGTGGTGCTGCACTCGTTCACGCACCTGGGCGGCGAGGGCGGCGAGCCGGAGTTCGCCGCGAGCTTCATCGAGGAGCTGGCCGAGCGCCTGCGTGCCACTGGCTACGAGGTGAAGACCACGCCCTTCGGACACTTCTGCCAGTGGTCACTCGACGTCTACGGCGAGAGCCTGGCCAAGGTCTGGAAGGAGATCTGAGGCGGGACCACGCGGCCCACCGCGCGCGGGCGTGGAGCACGCGGCGAGATGGGAGGAGCAGGGCTCAGGCCGCGGAACAGATCCGAGGGACGCCGCCCGGCGCGGGCGATGGTGCGCCGGGCGGCGCCTCCCGGAGATCGGTCAGTCGATCGTGCCCGTGGGTTGCTCGACCTCCGTGCAACCCGCCTCCACCGCCGTGCACGTCCCCGAGACGTTCACGATCACGGCGGTCTCACCGTCGACGCGGATCACCTGCTTGCTCTCGGTCGTCACGCGCGTCTCGGCGGTCCCCGCCCGGTCGATGATGTACGAACCGCGCACCACGCCCGGTGCGGTGACGTGCACGTCGCCGGAAACGGATGCCCCGCGCACGGTCCAGGTCGGCGCGGTGCCGTCGGGCGCGGTCGTGGACCAGATGAAGTGCGATTCGTCGTCGTCGTTCACCTCGAAGGCCATCGGCCCGTCGAAGGTCGCCTGCTGGAGTTCACCGGCGGTGTTGTAGGTGATGAACGCTCCGCCGGCTTGGCTGTCTTCCACCGACCAGCGCAGTTCGTAGGAGGAGACCGTGTCGTCTCCTTCCGGCTCCTCGTGGATCAGTTCGGGATCGACGTGCAGTCGGTAGTGGAACTCGCCGTCGATCACCTCGGGATCGAGCTGCACCCGGTACTCGAAGGACTTGCCATCCAGTGCCCGCTCGCGCAGGAGCATGGAGGGCACGGCGGCCTCGTCGCACTCGACCTCGAAGCCATCCGTGAAGATCAGGACCGGCTCGATCATCAGCTCACCGTCGATCAGTTCGGGGGCCACATCGATCGTCACGCCACGCGTCCACACACCGGACTCGACGTCGTCGCGTGCCTCGAAGCTGTCGAACTCGACGTTCTCGATCACCTCGAAGGTGTCGAACTCGATGTTCTCGCGCACCTCGAAGGTGTCGAACTCGATGTCCTCGAGCAGTTCGAGAGTGTCGAACTCGATCTCTTCGATCACCCCGAAGAGGTCGATGTCCTCGAGCATCTCGTTCAGCATGACGTCGGTGATCACCGGCTCGACCGGCTCGACCGGCTCGACCGGCTCGATTCGCTCGACCGGCTCGACCCGCTCGATCCGGCCCACCCGCTCAATGGCCTCGACGGCCTCGATCCATGAGTTGGCCTCGGCGGGTTCGGCCGGGTCGTTACCCAGGAAGCGGCGAACGATGTTGGCCAGGGTGTCCCCCTCCGTGACCTCGAGCACCTCTCCGTGCGGCTGCTCTCCCTCGCTCTGGTCGTGCTCGTGGATTGCCGGCTCGCCTTCATCGTCCCACTCGCGGACCTCGACCTCACCCGAGGGCAGACGCAGCAACTCGAGTGCCTTGCGCAGCGCGCCCCCATGGGCCTTGTGCGGTTGGTGAGCCTTGTGGAGCACGCGTGCGTCGCGGACCTCGTGACCGTCGACATCCAGGACCCTCACCCGGCGGGTCAGGCCCGGCGTACCCGGCTGGCCGTCCGAGGACAGGAACAGCACGTTGCCCTCGGCGTCGTCGACGAGCTCGATCTCGAGACCGGCGTGGCCCTTGCGCTGCAGCATGATCAGGCGCCGCTCGACGTCTTCTTCACCGTCGGCTTCGGTCTCGATCAGGCGTACGTCGCCGTCTTCACCGCCGATGCGGATCAGCTTCTGCTCCATGCGCGGCTTGGCGAACTCGAGTTCGATCAGATGGGCGTCGTGAGGCGTCTCCTTGATCACGATCGCCACGTTGTCGGGCGAAGTCCCGTCGTCGGAGGTGATCTCCAACTGCACGCTGCCGCCGATCTCGTGAGCTTCGTGCTTCGACCCGGACAGCAGCAGCAGCGTCTCCTCGAGCTCCGCCGCGTCGGACAGATCGATCTTCGTGATCCGCGTGGGCTCGCTGCCGTCGACTTCGCGCACGATGTGGCCGCTGACGCCGCCGCCCTCGAGCAGGTCCAGTTCCACCAGCCGACCGTCGTCGAGGGCCATGAGCATCACGCGCCCGTCTGCGTTCGGCCCCGGCTTCACATGCAGCACGCGTCCGTCCTTGGTCTGGACCTGGACGTGCTTGGAGTGCAGGCGCACGCGCTTCGCCTCGGCGGCGTGTTCGTCCGCCTGCGCCTGCTTGACGCGGAACACCGCGCGGGCGCGACGCTCGTCTTCATCATCGACGTTGGCGGCGGAGGTGGCGAAACCGGCAGCCGAGAGGAACGCGCCCAGCAGGAACGAGCCGGTGAGCCAGCGTGGGAAGGCGGAGACCGAGACGGGGTCCTGGCCGAGGATGCGGCGAATGCGGTGCACGAGGTGTCCTCCGGTGGCGGGCAGTGCAAGACTGGGCGGGGGCTGGCGCAACTCCTCGAGGGCCAGCAGGGCGCGGGCGAGGACCAGACGGTCGCCGCTGGCGCCGACAGCGAGCGCGTCGCAACAGTGCTCGCGCTCATCGCGAACGTGGCGTGAGATCGACCACACCGCGGGGTGGTGGAAGCAGACCGTCTCCACCATGACCTGGACCAGGTTGACCAGGTAGTCGTGGCGGCGGATGTGGGCCAGCTCGTGGGCGAGCACGGCGCTCACCTGGGCCGTGCTCAATCCGGAGAGCACCGAGGCCGGCAGCAGCACGACGGGCCGCAGCCAACCCACGGCCATGGGCACTTCGATCGCGCGGGACTCGAGCACCTCGACCACCCGGGGCAGGCCCAGGCGGATCGAGAGCTGGCGCGCGCGGTGCTGGATCAACGCGGCGGCGGGCCCGTTCGCGTCGCGCACCAGCCGGGCGGCACGGCGCCAGGCGTATCCGAGACGCAGGCCGGAGACGCCCACGCCGGTGACCCACGCGGCGACGATCCAGGGCAGCAGCGGGTCCAGCAGCGCGGCCCCGCTCGTGCCGGCCGCGGTCACCAGCGGAGCCAGTGCCCCCGCTTCCCACGCGCCGCTCGCCGCCGGGTTGCCCCAGACGAGCACGAAGGTGGCCAGCAGCATGGCGGGGACGGAGAACAAGGCGATGCAGCTCGCCACGTAGCGCGCCGATGACGCGGCCCGCGGCAGGATCTGCAGCACGCCGACCAGCAGCAGCCACGCCATGGCGCCCTGCCACAAGGAGTGCAGCAGCGTCCAGCCGAGCGCCTCGACCAGCGACGACGTGACCGGCAGGTGATCGAGCCAGGCGACGGGAGCGTCCATCAGCGACCTCCCTCGAAGTCGTCGAGCAGGCGGCGGATCTCGTCCAGCTCACCCTTGCCCGCCTTGCGTGCGTGCAACGCCTGGAGCACGAGCCTCGCGGTCGAACCACCGAAGGCCCGTTCGAGCAGGTCGTCGACGAGCTGCCGCTGCGTCTCGTCTTCCGATTGACGCACCTGGTAGATGTGACTGCGACTGCTCTCGTCCCGGTCGACGAAGCCCTTGTCCGTCATGATCTGCAGCAGCTTGAGCACGGTCGTGTAGCCGACGTCGCGTCGGTCGGCGTCCCGCTTGCTCATGACTTCCTGCACTTCTCGGACGGTGCTCGGTCCGCGCTCCCACAGGACGCGCAGGATGGCGAGCTCACCGTCAGTCGGTCGCGACAGTTTCTGGCGTGCCATGGGCTCCTCTACGTCGTGCCTGCCGAAAGCGCCGGGTCCCAGCCCGCAGCGCATGAGACCGTGTTACGAAGTCTTTCGTAATCCGGCAACGAAGATCTTCGTACTTTTCCGTGACGATGCCGCAATCGGGCACTCTCAGCCCCTGAGAGGCCGTCTCCGCGGCGGGGGATGCGCGGTCGGTCGGCCCCAAGGCCGCCCTCCCCGGCCCGCCGGCTGCCCGCCCCGAGCCTCGAGACGCCGCGCCGAGCGCGGGTCGCCCCGGACCGTCCCGCACGATCCCGCACAGCCGGCGGCGCGCCGCGCCGTGCGCCTCGCCCCCACCGCTCCTGGCGCCGATCCTGGTCGCACCGAGCCGCCTCGCGCCGCGCCGCATCGGCCTGCTCACGTCGCACCGTGCTCGGCCGCGGGGCGCGACGGCCGTCGGCGACGAGCGTGTTGCGCGACATCCATTGCACGACACGCTCCGCGCTCGCCGTTCACACCGGTTCGCACAAGCCACCTGTCGCACGCACGCGGCGTCGCACGCGACCGGGTCGGAAACGACCGCGAACTTCGCCGCATGCAACACGCGACGGAGGGCGACGCGTTCGCGACGGGACGCGCTGTCATGTGATCCGCGTCAGCGGTCGCGTGCATGCAAACGCGTGTGTGACGTGCACGCACCCATTACGGGGCTGTCGGATTCGCGCGCTGCCCATACGATCGCGGTGCGCTTGGGCAGCGCTCCGCGATCCCGGGGGGGATCCGCCGTCCAGGCGTATCGAACGCAGTGTGAAAGGAAACACCGCATGAGAATCCCTCTCCCATCGATGGGGCGCCCGTTCGTGACCGGACTGGCCGCACTCGCAATCATGACCTCGCTCGGTTCTGCGTCGGCGCAGATCGTGCAACCGCTGTGCCGCAACGTTCCCAACGGGGACTTCCACAACGGCTTCAGTGGATGGACGCAGGATCCCTGTGTCGGCGGCTTCGGCGACACGAACGGCTTCGCCAACGCCACGATCGAGAACCTCACCGCGATCGGCTGCGATGCCGACGTGGCCTGCCTCAACCTGTCCACCGACGCCACCTGGACCTGTGACAAGCCGAGCGGCAGCGCGAGTCAATCGCAGATGTCGATCTCGCGCACCGCCGTGGCGAGCGGCCGCTACCTGACCTTCAAGGTCTTCGGCACGTTCGAGTTCTACGACTTCGGCATGGCGGACATCAAATACGACGCGCTCGTGGTCGTGCGCGACGAAGACGGCAACACCGTCAAGTGCAACGTGCTCACCTACAACTGGGAGGGCACCTACGACTGCGGCACGGGCATCCAGGCACTGGGCGCCATCCCCCAGGAGACGATCTGTTGCGACCTCGCGTCGGGCGGCATCTCGGTCGGTGACACGGTGACCATCGAGGTCATCTGGAGCGCCGCGGTGATCGCCTGCGAGGACTGCGACTCGGGTCAGTTCTTCGGTTCGTTCTGCGTGGACGAGTTCAAGTTCTGTGTGGCCTGCATCCAGGGCCCGATCGGGCTCCCGCTGGACGCCGCGCTGTCGTTCACGGCCGCCAGCAGCCCGTCGACGCTGATCGACGATCCGCAGGCCCCGGCGCCCGCGGCTCGCTTCGACGCCGGCAGCCACATCAAGCACGTGGCGCTGCTCATGCGCGAAGCCCTCGGCAAGCCCGAGGACGAGCAGTAGCCCGCAGCGACACCCCGTGACGGACCGCGGCGACTCACCCGCCGCGGTCCGTCCCAACGATCACGCACACATCCCGAGAGACCAACCATGAAGACCCTGCCATCCCGCTCGCTGCCCGCACTCGGCGCAGCCCTGCTCGCCCTGCTGGTCGTCGTCGGCGACGTCCAGGCCCAGCTCATGACCGGCGGCATCACGCCCCAACCGATCTGTCGCAAGGTGCCCAACGGTTCCTTCCAGAACGGTTTCTCCGGCTGGACCCAGGACCCCTGCCTCGGCGGTTTCGGCGACTACAACGGCGCCGCCACGGCCACCCTCGAGGACCTCACCGCGCTCGGCTGCGACGACGACGTGGCCTGCATGAACATCTCCACCCAGGCGATCTGGACCTGCGACAAGCCCAGCGGCAGCGCGAGCCAGGCGCAGATGTCCCTGAGCCGCACCGCGGTCGTCAGCGGTCGCTACCTGAAGTTCAAGGTCATCGGCGGCTTCGAGTTCATCCAGTACGCCAAGGCGCACATCAAGTACGACGCGCTCGTCACCGTCACCAACCAGGACGGTGTGAAGGTCACCTGCCCCGTGCTCTCGTACAACGCCGAGGGCCTGTGGGACTGCGGCGTGGGCATCGCGGCGCTGGGCATCATCCAGCAGGAGACGATCTGCTGCGACCTCTTCGCGGGCGGCATCAGCGTCAACGACACGGTGACCATCGAGGCCATCTTCAGCGCCGCGGTGGTGGCCTGCGAAGACTGCGACGACGGCACCTTCTTCGGCTCGTTCTGCGTGGACGACTTCCAGTTCTGCTCGGCGTGCCTGCAACCGGCGCCCGTGGACCCGGTGCTGACGTACTCGGCGGCCGTACCGTCGATGCAGGTCGACGACGAGCTCACCTTCATGCCCGGCGAGCCCGTGGCCGAGCCGCGCATCCTGCGGCTGGCCGAACAGGCCGGCGTCCCGCTGGTCGAGCAGGCCGTGCGAGACGAGGACGACTGATCCCCGGCTCGTCCCCGGGGGCACGCGCCCGTTCCCCCGGGGGCGGACGTCGGGTCGGTTGATCCCCAGGGGCGCTCCTCCGCCGCGTGCGCGGGGAGCGCTCCCTGGTCCACAATGGGCGGCACCTCGTTGCACCGGGATGCCGCCCGTGACCCAAGCCGACTCCGTTCCCGCTGACCCCGCCCCCGCAGATCCCGTTCCCGGCGACGCCGTTCCCGCTGACGCCGTCCCCGCCGATCCCGTTCCCGGCGACTCCCTCCCCGTCGACCGGCCGTGGACCGCGGAGTGCGAGGTCGACGCCACGCTCGCCCGGGCGCTGATCGCCGAGCAGTTCCCGGACCTGGGGCAGGCCGCCATCACGCCCCTCGGCGCGGGTTGGGACAACACGGCCTACCTGCTGGATCAGCAATGGGTCTTCCGCTTCCCACGCCGGCAGATCGCCGTCGCGTTGATCGACACCGAGTGCCGGCTGCTGCCCGCCATCGCCGACGCGCTGCCCCTGCCGATTCCGATGCCCTCGCGGGTGGGCCGACCGAGTGCGCGCTTCGCCTGGCCCTTCGCCGGCTACCGGCTGCTCCCCGGCCGCAGCGCCTGCAGCGCAGCCCTGACGGCAGACGAACGGGCCGCCGCCGCCGAACCCCTGGCGCACTTCCTGGCCGCCCTGCACGCCGTGCCGACGCAACACGCCGCCGCGCACGGGGCCCGCCCGGACGACATCCGGCGCCTCGACCTGGACTACCGGGTGCCGCGAGTGCGCGAGCGCCTGCGGACGGCGGCGAGCAGCGGCCTGATCGACGACAGCGGGCGCTGGGAGCCGATCCTCGACGCCGCACCGCGCGAACACACGGCGCCCCCGCCGACCCTCGTCCACGGCGATCTCTACGCGCGCCACCTGCTCGTCGACGATCGCGCGCGGCCGTGCGGCGTGATCGACTGGGGCGACGTCCACCTGGGCGATCCCGCGGTCGACATCTCGATCGCCGCCGGCTTCCTGCCCCCCGCCGCCGTCGAACGCTTCCGCATCACCTACGGCCCGATCGACGACGCCACCTGGCGCCTGGCTCGCTTCCGCGCACTGCTCTCGGCCGTCACGATCCTGGCCTACGGGGCGGACGTGGGTGACGCGGCGCTCGTCAGCGAGGGGCGAGTCGCCCTCGGTCATCTCGCGCCGACGGGCGCCGCGCGCTGAACAACCAGCACAACCAGATCACGGCCGCCAGCGCAGGCCCCAGGCCCTCGCGCCAGCGTGCATCGATCGCCCGGCCGGGTTGTCGCTCACGATCGGCCGCATTCTCGGCCTCCCGCGCCTCGTCGACCAGGAAACGCACGTCGCGCAGGGTCCACTGACCGGTCTTGGTGCGCGCGCCGTCGAACGGACGCAAGCGAACACCGGCCGCGAGCGCCGGCTCCCATTCGTAGCGGTGCCAGGAGCGGAAGACCATCCCGTAGCGGCCCGACTCGAAACCGCTGCGCTCGCCACTCCCGGGCCGCAGGCGCAACGGCAGCGGCGCCAGGGCACGCCGGCCGTCGTTGCCCGTGTCCACGAGCACACCCCGCAACCACACGGGTCGCGGGAAGCGGCACTCCCACCACTGGCCCTCGATGCTCTCACCGATCCACTCGGTCTCGGCGGCCAGATCCACCGCCAGGCCCGCACCCTCGGCGCCCGTCGATGCGGTCGCGTCCAGGTCGGCGACGGGCAGAGCGCCACCCCGGGAGACCGTGCGCTCGTCGAACCACGCGTTGCCCATGGCGAAGAGCAGCAACGCGACGAGGCACCAGCCGCCGACCACGCGCGTCCGCAAGCGTTCACTCATGACAGGACCCGCGCATTGGCCAGGACCCAGGGCACGGTGTGCAGCAACGACAAGCCCACGCACGCCACGCCCATGCGGGCCGCGTCGCGCTCATCGACGCGGGTCAGGGCGCCGACGAGCACGAGCAGGAAGATCGGCAGCACGCCGGTGCCCGTCTGCATCCAGTCGAGCACCGGCCCCATGTCCGGGTTCACCAGCACGACGAAGCCGGCGGCCGACACGGCCGCGAGCGCCAGGCAGCGCAGGACCGCGCGAGGCACGTCGGGTCGCTCGGTGGCCGGGCGCAGCGCGCCCCGCGGCCAGACGCACACCAGCAACAGCGGCAACCAGGCCGGCGCCACCAGCGTCATCAGCTCGAGCCGAGCGACCACGTGCTCCCAGGAGATCATGGCGAAGTGCACCCGCGGGTCGTCGCTCGTGGACAGCGGGACCCACATGCTCCCATCGGTCCCCCCCATGGCCGCCGCGAGCCGCTTCCAGTTGCGACCGAAGAGCACCACGAGCGCACCGGCCGCCACCAGCGGGGCGGCGATGGCGCTGAGTTGAGCCGCGAGGCGACGACCTTCCCAGCGCCATCCGCCGGCCGAGATCCAGCCCACGATCACCGCCGGCCAGAGATACACCGTGGCCACGAACACGGCGGTGGACGTGCTGCACATGAACAGCAGCGGCAACCCTCCATCCGCGCGCGCACTCCCGCCCGCACGCTCGCGCGTCATGAAGCGCACCAGCAACGCCACGGTCCAGACCTGGGCCGAGAGCGCGAGCGGATAGCTCTCCACCACGCCGAAGAACTCGGCCATGAACCCCGCCGAGCACGCCAGCGCCGCGACGACGCGGGCCTTGACCAGCGAATGGGGAAAGGCGGCGTGGCCGAGCGCCGCGGCGCCCCACACGTAGAGGCAACCGGCAAGGACCGACAGCGCGGCCCAGGCGTCGTCGCCGTGGTATCCGCCGGTGAACGCCTGCAACCCCGTGGCTCCCCCGGCCGCCAGGGCCGAAGCGAGCGCGTGCTTGAGGCCCACGCTTCCGCGCGACGCGCCGTTGGCCACGATGCCGTAGTTGCCCCAGTGCACTTCCGTGCGCAGCCACCAGAAGAGACAGCCGAGCAGGACCAGCCAACACAGCAGCGCCGCGCGCGACAGCCGCGGTCGCGCGAACCAGCCCTCGCAACGCAAGCGTCCCGGGCCCACCAAGAGCGTGAGCCCCACGAGCACCAGCAACGGACGCCAGGCAGCCGGCAGCGCACGCCACGACGACACGCCCCAGCCGTCCGGCGGCACGCCCAACGGCGCGATCCAGTGCAGCGCCAGCACGACGAGTCCACCGCTGATCCAGGCCCAACGCACGTGCACACTTCCTCGACGACCGCCTGGGCACGACGATCGCAGCCGACCGCCGAACGGTTACACTGCCGCCCGGACGAGGGGGACGCAACCGCATTCACTCCCGAACGCGGCCATCGGGATCACGTCTGGGGGGATTCGCGCCTTGCTCAACGACGTCCGCCAGCGCACGGCGACACAGCGCCGCCCCGGCCGGCTCGCGCTGGTCGTGTGCGTGCTGGCGATCGGCGGCTCGCTCGGCGCTCTCGACGTCCCCACTCGGGCGTCCACGGCACCGGACGATGCAGGCGAACTGGCACGCCGGATCCTGGAGGACCCCGGGTACCAGCGCGAACTGCCCGGCGACGGGAGCGGTGACGAGCAGCAGCCGAGCGGAAGCGCAGATCAACAAGAGCGGCGCGCTCGCGACGGGAGCGGCGGTGACTTCCTCTCACAGCTGCTGTTGTTCCTGCTCATGATCGTGGGCGGCGCCTTCGTCATCGGCTGGCTGATCAACCGCCGCGCGTCCGCCCAGGCCGACGTGGAGGTGCCACCCGAGACCCTGCTCCCGGGTGTCGCACCGAGCCTCGACGACGAGCCGCTCGAGTCGGCCGGCGCCCTCGCGGCGCAGGGACACTACGCCGAGGCGATCCACGTGCTGCTGTTGCGCACGTTCGCGGCCTTGGCGGCGGGACGTCGGCTGCACCTGCCGCCGGCACTCACCAGCCGCGAGGTGGCCCGTCGCCTCGACCTGCCGTCCGAACACGGCGTCGCGCTGGACGAACTCGTCCACACCGTCGAACTGAGCCTGTTCGGCGAGGGCGACGCGAGCGAGCACGACTGGCTCGACTGCGCAGCCCGCTTCGAGCAGTTGCAGGCTCTCGGGCGAGCGGGTTGACGCCGCGGTGAACGACTCACCCTTCGACCGCTCCGTGCTGATCGCGCTCGCCGTGCTGGTCGTCGCGTCGCTGGTGTTCGGGGCGCTCACCGGCCGCATGGCTCCCGCGCCGGTCCAGCGTCCGTCGGGTGCGCAGGGTGACAGTCGCTCCGCCATCGGACATGCCGCGTTCCTCGAACTGCTGCGCCGTTCCGAGATCCCCGTCGTGCGCAGCAGCTACGCCACGGCCACGAAGGGTTCGGAGGACAGCGTCGTCATCGTGGCCGAGCCCCTGCTGCACGATCCGCCGGACGACGAGACGACCAGCACACCCGACCCGGACGCGGGCGGGGACGAAGCCGAGCAGGTCGCGGCCCGCGTGCAGCACCTCGAGCACGTGTTCGCCGGGTTTCGCAGCGCCTTCGGCGCGGCGTTGGTCGTGCTGCCCAAGTGGCGCGGCACACCTGACCGCACCCAGCCCGGGTGGATCGAGGCGGCTCGGCTGCACGCAATCGACGGGGTCGAGCAACAGCTCGCAGCGCTCGGTCTCGCCGGCGAGGTCGTGCGCGCAGCGGCCGTGACCGACTGGACCAGCGACGGGTTCGAGGCGCGGCTGGTGCCGGACATCCGACGACCCCAGCTCCTGAGCGGCACCGACCTGCAGCCGCTCGTGGCCTGCGAGGCCGGCGTCCTGGCAGGCGAGCTGATCGACGACGATGGCACCCGTGTGATCGTGCTGTCCGACCCCGACCTGATCGCCACACACGGACTGGGCCGCGGGGACAACGCGAGCATCGCCGTCGCCCTGATCGAACGTCTGCGCACCGCCGGCGGTCCGGTGGTGATGGACGAGACACTGCACGGCGTGCAACAACCGCCCAGCCTGACGGCCGAGCTGCGCCGCTTCCCGCTGGTGCTCGGCCTGGTGCAACTGGGCATCGCGGCCGTCGTCCTGCTGTGGGCCGCCATGAAGCGCTTCGGACCACCCGCGGCGGACGCCAGGCCCTTCGCCGAGGGCAAGACCGCCCTGGTCGACAACACCGCCGACCTGCTCGTCGCCGGCGGCCACAGCGCGCACATGCTGACGCGCTACCAGGCCCAGACCCTGGCCTCGGTCGCGCACCGTCTGCACATCCCCTCGGCCCTGGCCGAGGGCGAACGCATGCAGCGGCTCCGTGAGGCCGCGCGCCGGCGTGGCGCCGAGGAACCGACCGCTCTGCGCCTGGGCGTCGCCGCGGACAACCCCGCCCAGACCGTCTGGTACGACGGCGCGGTCGAACGCGAGGTCTTCGACGGCGGCTTCGAGGCCGCGGCCGCGTTCCACAGCGCGCGCGTGGTGGGCGACACGCTGCGCGTGGAGGCCGGGCACCTGCACGGGCTGCGGCCCGGCGCCCTGCTGCGCGTGAGCACCAACCTCGACGGCCTCGAACTCGGGCAGGTCGAAGTGGCCCGGGCGGGGCCCCTGGAGGCGATCGCGAACTGGTCGCTGGACGACCCGGGCCAGGCCCTGCGCGTCGAGCTGATCGCGCGGCC
>JAJDEQ010000103.1 GCA_029259695.1 Planctomycetota bacterium | reverse complement strand
AACTGCCTGCCGGCCTGCAGCGCCGGGGAGTACCTGCGGGACCGGGCGCTCGACCTGACCGACATCGTCGACCCCAGCTATGCCTTCGGAACCGGCACGACCGGTCTGGGACTCAAGCTGGAGGCCACCGAGTTCCTGGGCGTGGGCCTCGGCTGGGGCCGCACCGAACGGCTCGTGTCGTGGCGCGGACGGACGGCGCGGGCGGCGGACGACGAGTTCGCGCACATCATCATCTTCGGCCAGGACGGCTCCTACAGCCGTCCGGCCATGTACGTCGTGGGCCTGAACATCCAGTACTACGACCCGGTCCACAGCCTGTGGCGCCTGGGCGGCGAGATCCTGCTGCCGATGATGCGCGTGGGCCTGGCGCTGAACGTGGGCGAACTGGCGGACTTCGCCGTCGGGCTGGTTGGCTTCGATCTCGCCGACGACGACGGCGTGGACAAGGCCATCGTGTCGAACGCCGAGGCCGCTCCCGAGGTGCCCTGACCCACCGTCGTCCCAGAGATGCGGAAGACCCCGGCCGGCCAGCCCGTCGAAGTCGCGGCAACCCGTCGAAGTGACGCCCACCCGCGGCCTATGATGAGGGTCGGAGACCACTGCCCCATGAACCCGCTTTGCTCACGTCACCCCGCACCTCGACTCCACCTCGCGTGGATCCTGCCCCTGCTGCTGCTCACCAGCGGCTGCCAGTACGGGCGCGACCGCCTGTACGACATCACGGACGTGGTCGACCTGAAGTACGGCTGCGGCTGGAACTCGATCGGCATCGGGCTCAAGGCCGAGGTCACCGACTATGTCGGCGCCGGTGCGGGCCTGGGGCGCTACGAGTGGGTCGCCGAGAGCTACGGGCGCCTGCGCGTCGAGGCCCCGAGTGACTTCCTGCACTTCGTCTTCGCGGGTTACGACGGCGAGCCGCTGATCGAGCACGTGCCGTCGGGCGAGCGGGAGATGCGCGCCGGCAGCGCGTTCTACGCCCTGGGCATCAACTGCTGCCAGGAACTGCGCCCGCCCATGATCGACCGTTTCCGCATCGGCGCCGAGGTGCTGTTCTTCAACGTCCTCGGTGGCCTGTACCTGAACACGGGCGAACTGGTCGACTTCGCCGCAGGGATCGCCACCTTCGACATCGCCGGTGACGACGGCCTGCCGCTCGACACACCGATCGACCTCTACCCGTACACGTCACCGATCGTGGTTCCCTGAGCGGCGACGCCTGCAGCGCGCCCGCCCGCCCGACGCTCAGTTGCAGAAGCCGCGCAGGAGTGTGTCCGGGCCCGACGCCTCGACCGACCACTGCACCAGTCCCAGGGCGCCGGCCAGGGGCTCGGGTGCGAGTCCGGCCAGGTCGTACCCCGGGAGCGCGGGCAGAGCGCCCGGGCCGAGTTCGACGGGGCAGCACAGCACCGCGACCTGATCCACGAGGCTCGCCTCGAACATCCAGCCCAGGGTGCGCGCGCCGCCCTCGACCATGATCCGGCCCAGACCCGCGCGCCCCACCGCCCGCAGCGCCTCGGTGGCGAAGTCGGCCGGGGGGACGACATCCCCGGCGCTCTCGGACCCTGCGCCCCCGAGCGCCAGCAGCCGGACACCGCGCTCGGTGAACGCGTCGCCGGCGGCCGCCGCAGCCGCCGCGGTGCAGACGATCCAGGTCGGGGCCTGGTCGGCCCGCGTCACCACACGGGCGTCGAGCGGCGTGCGCAAGCGCGGATCGAGCACCACCCGGTGCAGGGGCCTGACGCTCTCCAGCGCACCTCGCGCCGTGAGCAGGGGATCGTCGGCGAGCACCGTGCCGACGCCCACCAGGATCCCGTCCAGGTGTGCGCGCCACTGGTGCACGCGCTCGTCGGACGCGGGCGCACTCAGCTTCACGGACTTGCCGCCCGCCGGTGCGATGGCCCCGTCCCTCGACATGGCCCACTTGGCGAAGACCACCGGCAGCTCCCGGTCCAGCGTGCGCGCGAAGCGCTCGACCAGCGCGACACACTCCGGGTCGTCCACGCACACGACGGCGATGCCCGCCGCCCGCAGTTGCTCCAGTCCCCGCCCGGCGTGTGCCGGATTGGGGTCGACCGCTCCCACCACCACGCGCGCCGGGGCCGCCGCCAGGACCTGCTCGGTGCAGGCCGGCGTCTTGCCCGCCGTGCTGCACGGCTCGAGGCTGACGTACAGCGTGCCGCCGCGCGCGCGGGCGCCCGCCGAGCGCAGGGCATAGACCTCGGCATGCGGCCCGCCGTAGTGCTGATGCCAGCCCTCGCCCACGACGGTGCCGTCTTGGACCACGACGGCGCCCACGGGCGGGTTGGGTTCCACGTCGCCCAGCGCGCGGCGCGCCAGCGCGCACGCCCGGGCCAGGGCCCCGGCGTCGTTCACCGCGGCGCGACGGCGGGCGCGACCTGCCGCACGCGACCGGTCAAGGTGAGCGCCGTGGCCGACGTGAGCTCCACCTCGACGAACGCGTCTTCCGCGACGGGACCGTCCTCGGCCGAGAACACGATCCGGTCGAAGGCCAGGTTGCGACCGAACTGCAACCGCGCATCGCGCCGACTCGTGCCCTCCACGAGCACTTCGTGCCGCGTGCCGATCAGCGCCGTGTGACGCTCCAGCATGATGCGGTTCTGGAGTTCCAGCAGTTCGGCCAGCCGGGCGCGCTTGACGGCGTCGGGGACGTCGTCGGGCAAGGCGCCGTCGGCGGGCGTGTCCGGTCGGGGCGAGTAGCGGAAGATGTAGGCCTGGCTGAAGCGCACGTCCTGCACCAGCGCCCGCGTGGCGGCGAAGTCCTCGTCGGTCTCACCGCAGAAGCCGACGATGATGTCGGCGCCCAGCTCCACGCCCGGGATGCGCTCGCGCAACTGTTGCACGAGCTCGCGGTAGCGCGTGGCGGTGTAGCCCCGCGCCATGCGGCGCAGCACGCGATCGCTGCCCGACTGCGGCGGCAGGTGCAGGAACAACCCCGTCTTGCGACACGCCGCCATGGCGTCCACGAGCCTGTCGTCCATCTCCTCGGGGTGACTGGTGATGAAGCGCACGCGCGCCAGTCCGTCCAGTTCCTCCAGGGTGTAGAGCAGCTCACCCAGCGACGAGCCGACGTGACGTCCCCAGGCGTTGACGGTCTGACCGAGCAGGGTCACCTCGCGCACGCCGTC